>JAEWJV010000302.1 GCA_023386395.1 Bacteroidota bacterium | reverse complement strand
CGGTAGGTAGTATTTAATGCCAGGCCAAAAAAGTTGGAAGAAGTCAACACATCGCCGGTATTGCGGCTTGCTTCAAGGTTATAGCTTATATTTTGTTTTCTGTCGGGGTATAAAAAATAATATATATCGAGCGAATCGCCCCTTATAACAGTTCTTGTATCCACCTGCTTCCATGCGCCAATCTGGTTTAGGGTATTTACCGTTTTGTAAAAAAGGTTATCGTTATACATGCGCTCGGAATGAAGGAAGTTAAGCTGCCGGAACATTTTTGGCTTGAATGAGCCACGCCTGTAATAAACTGAATAATTCCTGAAATTTTGTACGTGGAAGTTTTGAGTATGATTTAAAATGGTATCAGGTAATTCGGTTATATAAGTCTCAGGAAAATAATAAATCCTGCCGGTGTAAAACCTTTTTAAAAAAGTAGTATCCTGGTTTGAGTTAGCTGTATCTGCCAGCCGGCGTTGCTGTACGGTAACGGTGGCTGTTGGGTTTTCCTGTTTTTTTTGCTGGGCCTGCTCAATTATATGCATCTGTTCAAAAGGATCAACGGTTAAATTAAGCAGAGAAATGTTCCCTGTATCAACCAGGGCTGCCAGGTTATTACGCTGTAACAAAAAATAGCCCCTGTTTCTGTAAACATTTACTAACCGGTCTAATTCAGCTCCTAAAACTTCTTTTGAATAAGGTGTTTTGCCCGGCTCTATTTTGCTTGCTTTTACTGTGTTTTTGGCTATACGCTGCAACGTTTCATCCTGAAGGTCGTATCCAAACGAATCTATGATTACCCGCTTACCAACATCAATATTCATTTCTACAGTGGTGCGGTACTGAGGCGGCTTTTTGCCTTTATAAACGGTATCTATATGAAAGGTATCAGTTATGGCGGTGTTGAAGTATCCCTGTGAAAACAGGAAGCTGTTCATAAAATCATGCGTGGTGTTTATAGAAGCGGAATCAAACACGGGCGGGTTTCTCAAAATATAGCGGTAGCCCAATTTCTGCACCCGTCTTGCATATAAACTATCAGCCCAATAACTTACCAGATTTTCCTGCAGCCGGGTTTCTTCTTCTCCGCTTATCTTGCCATCTATATTTATTTTATTGTTGTATACAAAAGGTGTGTCAACAGGATAATTTTTTACTTTAACCCGGTTAATGGCAAACAGAAACTTTTCTTCGGTACAGGACTGCAATAAAAAAATAAAGGCTAAAAAAAATAAGGTATTTATAATCTTTGTTCTACTCAAAATCATATTTAAATGCTCAGCAGGAATGAGGCCAAATATATCCAAAGTTTAGGCCATAAAAAAAACCGTGATAATGAAGGTTGCTTTGTGGCCGAGGGTGTAAAGGTCGTTGATGAATTAATACAGGCAGGATTTACGATACGAAAAATTTATGCGCTTAAAAGCTGGGCAGTTGATAACGGCAATATAAAAGATGTTACAGAAGTTGATAATGCGGACTTAAAAAGAATATCCAACTTTGAAACGCCAAATAAGGTTGTTGCGGTTTTTGGAAAACGGAAGTTTTCTCCAAACCCCGGCTTCAATAATAAAATAACGCTTGTGCTCGACGGCATACAGGATCCCGGTAACCTCGGAACTATCATCAGAACGGCAGATTGGTTTGGTATTGAAAACATTATAGCATCGCCGGATACTGCAGATATATATAACGCAAAGGTTGTGCAGTCAACCATGGGAAGTATAGCCCGCGTAAGTATGATTTATACTGATTTAGATGAATTCCTGTCGTCTAATAAAATACCGGTTTATGGTGCTATGCTTAATGGAGAACCGGTTTCTGCCATCAAAAAAATAAATGAATGCCTTGTGATAATTGGCAACGAGGGAAAAGGTATCAGGGAAAATATTCAGCCTTATATTCAAAAGAAAATATCTGTTCCAAAAATTGGTAATGCAGAATCGCTGAATGCTGCCGTGGCTGCGGGTATTATTTTGTACTCGTTAAAGACTAAGATTTAGAAAGTTTAAACATTCTAAAAGCCCGGAGTTTACATGCTAACTGCTTATTTAACTATGAACATGTAAACCCGTGAACTTTTAAACTTCGTTACGCTGTTCCCATTTGTTTCAGGAAAGAAACATGCGACATAACTGCCTGGTACATGCGCGGATATTCAACATAAGTGACATTGTATTCCTTGCATGCCTGCTTTATTTTTTTGCTGATGGCTGGATAATGAACATGCGATATTTTAGGAAATAAATGGTGCTCAATCTGGAAATTCAGGCCGCCTACCAGCCAGGAAATAACCGGGTTTCTTGTTGCAAAATTAGCGGTTGTTTTTAGCTGGTGAATTGCCCACTCATCTTCCATTTTGCCGGAAGTTTCATTCGGTATTGGAAAATGCGTGTGCTCCACGGTATGCGCTAATTGAAACACAATACTTAAAATAAAACCTGCAACCAACGTCATGATTAAATAGCCAATAATGGTATCGCCCACGCCAACTTTAATCATAGGTATAACAATAAAAACTGAGAGGCTTACTACCTTATACAGCCAAAAATAGACATGATCGCTTGCCGCCATTTTCTTTAACGGTATATCGCCTATTTTGTGGGTGAAATATTTTTTATAGTCAGAAAAGAATATCCAGTATATATACAGCCAGCAATAAAAAAACCAGAAATACCAATGCTGGAAACGATGAAATTTATATTTCTTCTGGGTTGATGCCATTCTTAAAAAAGGCTTTGCGTCAATATCATCATCCACACCATCAATGTTTGTATAAGCATGGTGAATAATATTATGTTTAACATTCCACATAAAATGGCTTCCGCCTAAAAAGCCAAGTGTTACAGCAGCCATTTTGTTTAAAACAGGGCTTTTGCTGAAACTGCCGTGAGCGCCATCGTGCATAATATTGAAACCTATTGATGCAACAGCGCCGCCAAGCAATATGCATTCAGCTATTGCCCAGAATGTTGAAGGCGTAAAGAAAACCAGGTGTATATATAATAAAATAAGTGCCGAAACTAAAATAATGGCTTTGGTCCAAAGAGCGTAATTGCCTGCAGTTGATTTGCCGGTAGTTTCAAAATAATTAGCAATGCGTTTTTTTAATTCAGCATGAAAGGATGGTTTTAGCTGTGCAAATTTTGGAGTAACACTCATGAGAAAACAGGCTTTTAAAAAATGAATTGCAAAAATAGTAAACTTAAGGGTTAAGATTTATGCAATATTGTCATTTAATCTGTAGCTTTTAGTTAATATAAGTGCAGAGAAAGAACCTATGCAGGTTTGCCCGATTTAAGGGAAGATTCCCTGATAATAAGTTCTGATTTTATTACTACGGTGTTGGTAAGGCTTATATTCCATAAACCTTTTAAATGATTAATGAGGCTTTGTGCCGCAACCTGCCCCATTTCAAAACCGGGATAATTTATAGTGGTGAGCTTGGGGCTTACAACCTTACCTATACTATCGTTATTAAAACCAACGATGGCAATATCTTCCGGCACACGCACGCCTGCATCTTTCAATATCTGCATTATTACGGCTGCACAAAAATCATTGGTAATAAAAAGGCCGTCGGGCAAAGTTTTCATTGACAGGATATGTTTTGCCGAACGGGTGGCATCCTGTTCTTTAAAACCGTCAATTATCACAAGCTTTTCGTCGAATTTTAATTTATTGTCAAGCAAAGCCTGTTTGTAGCCTCTCATTCTTTCGGCATACACATTTCTTTTAAGACTGGATGTAACATGCGCAATACGCCTGCAGCCTTGTTGTATAAGGTGGCTGGTGGCATCGTAGCCCGCCTGGAAATTATTGATAATAACTTTAGTGCTCTCGTTGTTTTCGAAAACGCGGTCAAAGAAAACAACGGGTATATTTTTACTTTGAAACTGATTGAAATGAGAAATGTCTTCTGTGTCGAAGGATAGGGAAGCTATAACGCCGTCAACCCGTTTATGAAAAAGGTTGCGGGCATTTGCTATTTCGAGTGCAGCATTTTCGGCCGAGTGCACAATTATAAGATTGTACTTAGCTTCTGATGCAATTTTTTCTATGCCCGCAAGCACAGAGGTAATAAAATAGCTGTTTAATTCGTGGAGGATTACGCCTATTGTATTTGTTTTTTGCAGGCGCAGGCTGCTGGCAAAAGTATTATGACGGTAGCCTAATTTTTCGGCTAAAGCATTTACGCGTTTACGGGTAGAAGTGCTGATTGACGGGCTGTTATTGAGCGCACGGCTTACCGTAGCCGGAGATACACCTAATTGTTTGGCAATATCGTAAATGGTAATTTCCTTTTCTGGTTTCACCCTGTATTATAAATTATTTTTTGAATCTAAAACTTTTTAAAGCAGGCAGCTAACCGCTATTTCAAAACAAATATCTTTGAAATAGCTGATAAGCTATTAAAAAAATTAACCAAAGCGTTTTTAAAAACAGGCTAAGATTTGAATGAATACGTTTTATTTTCTAAATAACTTATCCACAGATTTTATTATGTTTCTAAAATGTGCAGCGTAATCTTTTGAAAACCTGGAAAGCCATTTCAGTGTTCTTTTTTTAATCACATACGTATAATAAGGCGGTTTTTCAACTTCCACCGGGTTAAATAATTCTTTAAACCTTACTAAACTGTTGCTGCCGCCATAACTTATATTATAGTATGCTTTATTATCATTGTAAAAGCCATCCTGCATGGCAAAAAAATGCAGTTTGGCAGGAGGAGATTCGTTTGGATGATAGTTCGTTACCCTCAATGCGCTTGTAAAGTGGTAGAACGACTGGCTGTCTTTTACAATAAAAACTGCATTTACAAGTTCGTTATTTAAATAGGCTGTGTACCAGTCGCATAAATTATATTTCCTTCCTTCTTTGTGAATGGCCTCATATATTTTAAAAGGTAAAAAACCATAACCTTTACTGTCTGATACTTCATTAAAAAGATTCTTTATATCAACTAATTCCTTTTCACCGGCTTTTTTATATTCAAAACCAACCCTTCCGGCCAAAACAATTTTGCGCCGGCATTGCATTTTAAAACTTGCAAGCAATTCTTTTTCGGGTTTATTATAAATGTTTAATTCACTATTGTCTTTTACATGATAAGGAAAATAAACTTTCTTTTCAAAGTCCTTGTCTGTTTCTATAATGCTTACGACAGGAGAATTAATAGGCGGCCTTATTTGCAAATGCGTATAACCAGATTTTGTTGCAAATTTTTTCAGGTTATTGATTATGGCGCCAACATCTGCATCAGTTGTTAACAATACAGGTCCGCCTTCAATAATACCCATTTTAGCAGGGTATAGGCCAATCTCGATTATGGCTGCATAAGCCACATCCCGGCCTTGATAAACGTATTTTATGAAGCTGCTTCTCGATAAAAATGAATTGTATTCATTTGCGATGTAATAGGGGAATTGATTAAAAACTGCATCTACATTTTTTAGTTTTTCATTCCAAAGCACAGTTTCCCTCTTTGATATGGGTACCCAGGACATTGATTAAATACAAGAGTTGTGATTAAACAATTTGTAACATAATAATTGAAAATAAAAAAACTTAAGTTTATTTAGCGAAAAAATTTTTAACACTCAATCGTGGTCCGCAGATAACTTAAGCTTATGACCTTTGCAATCTTTGTTTATTATATTCTTTTAGCTGTTATTGCAGCAGGAAGTTATTTTTACAGGCGCACTTACAATAAACTTACAGAAAAGAATATCCGGCTCGAGCGTAAAAATAATAAAATAGAGTTAGAATCAAAGGCTTTCAGCAGTCAAATGAACCCGCACTTTATTTATAATTCACTAAGTGCAGCCCAATACCTGATAATGATAAATGAGAATAAAAAAGCATTTGATTATTTATCAGATTTTTCTTTGTTATTAAGACAGATGTTTGAAAATGCCAAGAAGCCTGAAGTATCGCTGGCCGATGAAATAACTTTTATAAAAAGGTATATAGAACTGGAACGGCTGCGTTTTAATGAAAGCTTCGATTATAATATTAATCTTAACAACGTTTCCGAACCTAAAAATATTTATATACCAACCATGATGATCCAGCCGCTTGTTGAGAATGCAGTGCGGCATGGCCTGGCGCCAAAAAAGCATAACGGTTTTCTGCATATTGATTTTTATTTCGATAAACTTTTAATCTGCAAGATTGATGACAACGGCCTCGGTTTGAAGCAAGACTTTCAGAGCAACCCGAATTATGAAAGATCAGCACTTAAAATTCTTAATGAGCGTATTAAGATGATGAATGAAACCTCAGCAACAAAAGCTTATATTGGTTTTGTAGATAAAAAAGCAAATGGCGGAGAAGGCCTTTTAGTGGAATTAGGGCTGCCTGTTCAAAATATTTAGCGGGTTTTTGCATTCACTTAAGAAAAAATTGTTATAATTGCTTTCTATGAGAAACGTTAGAGTTGCTATTTTGGATGATGAAATGTCCAATATCGAAATACTTAAACGAGTTGTATTAAGCTGCGAAAATGTAGAAGTTGTCTGGATTGCAGACAACCTGGATGATGCATTGGTAAACATCGAAAAGGAAAAGGTGGATGTAATTTTTATGGATATCCAGATGCCGCCTTATACTTCTTTTGAGCTATTGCCAAGAATCCCGAAAATTGATTTTGAAATAGTTTTCGTAACCGCTTACCAGGAATATGCCATACGTGCCTTAAAAATGGCTGCTATGGATTATATTTTAAAACCCATAAAATCATCTGACATAATTGCCGCCATTGAAAAAGTAAGGAATAAACAAAATAAATATGGTGAAATAAGCGGCCTTATAAAAAATTATTTTACCAACTCCCCTGAAAACTTTTCAAAGATTGTAGTGCATGTTGCCGATGGGTACGATATAGTTGATATTAGCAAAATAATGTATATAGAAGCTTTGGATAGTTATTCCAAGCTAAAACTTACCGGTAATATAAGTTATGTGGCTTCAAAATCTTTAAAAGACTTTGAAGAACTGCTTACAGAAAAAGGTTTTTACCGCGTGCATAAATCTTACCTTATTAATATAAGGCACATGATAAAAATTGTTAAAGGCGTTGGCGCATCTATTATTATGACCGACGGGGCATCTGTGCCCATCTCCGCACGCAAAAAGGATGTTTTCTTCGAAGAGCTGAAAGGCGTTATTTCCTTCTGAGAGCAGCTTAAAGCTATTAGCTGCGAGCCACAAGCTTGTCTTCGCGTTTCATGATTCACGCCTATTTTACATACACTTCAATGGTGCCGTTTGTTGGTCTTCTTGGCGCAAGAAAACTATCTGTTTTTTTATAATATACCTGCAGGGAATCTCTTATCCTGAAAGGAAAGAAATTATTAAGTGATGGGATATATTCAAACAAAACAACATCATATTGTTTGTTTTTAATTTTATTGCAATAATCATCGCATTGTTTGTTGAACATGCAAACGCCAAGATGGTCCCACAACGGGTGATTTTCCCCGGTTTCAAGCTTATAACCAAACTCATAATCCAGCGGCGTTAATTCAGTCATATTTAAAACAGATGCATTATTATTTTTTAATACATCCATTTTTTTCAACCGCTGTATCCCTGCAATAGTGGAAGGCGGCAAATATATTTTTTGAAATGATTTAAGCGAATCTATCGTTGTCCATGTGCTTTCATCTTCATAATAATTAGAATCGAGGTTAAGCATATAAGTGTACCGGTTGATTACATTTTCGGCAGATGGCGAATCATTTTTTTCAACTGTTTCAGAAGGGAAAATGCGCATGGCGATCCTGTTAATATATTGCCAGTAACCAGCCGACCACCAAAACAGAACCAATACCACCAAACCTGCGAAATAAGAAAAGCGATTGAAGTTAATTAAGGTAATGCCAGACAAACCTGTAATAATATAGGACAGCGCAAAACTGTGAAAGAAAATATTATTATCGGGCGGTGTATAACTTGTCACGCCAAAAATTAATGCTTCGGCTAAAATGCCCAGTGTAAGCAGCAGGAAAATCATTTCATTCCTGTCAGTTAAAAAGCTGCGGTTATTTTTTATTTTGAATACAACGATAATGGCAATTAACAGTAAATAAAATTTAATCCATTGTGAAGCTCCAAAAAGTTCACCCAGTATATCGGAAATAGAAATTCTTGCCGTGTGTGGCGGCTGGCCATGATTAAACCAATAACCAAAACTGTATTGAGTAAAAGGTAAAATTACCAGCACAGCGATGATTATGTAAAGCAGGAAAAATAGAAAAAGGTCTTTCCATTTTTTTGTAATGATGGCATGATACAAAACAAGCGCCGCCGCAATTGCAAAACCCAAAAAACCGCCATCCTGTTTTGTAAAGAATGAAACGAAAAGGAAAAAACAACTTAAGAATAAAAAAACATATTTCTTTCTGGCTTCACCATTCAAAAAGCCTAATAAAAAATTCAGTCCCACAATTTGCCAGATGATAACAGAGTTATTATACCACGGCCAGAAGTTCGGGAGTATATAAGAAAGGCAGAAAATAATCATTACCGCAATCCTAACGCCATTCTGAAGTTTTAATTTATTTAATATACCCCTGAAAGAAAGGCAACATATAAAATTTAAAAACACCTGTGCTTTTACCAAAGAAATAAGATAAGGTCCAAAAATTTTAAAGAACATGGCCGGCACTACCCAATACCCAAATCCCATAGGCAAACCAAAATCACGGTACGGCACCTGGCCGAGATATAACCTATAAGCGCCTTCCCAGGACAGAAAAATGTTTACCCTGTAGGGAAAACTCATAAAAAGCGGAACGCAGCAAAAGATAATAATGATAAATAAATCTGAATTTCTGAGCCAGTTATTTTGGGAAATAGAAAGATTGGATTTCATTTCATTATAAAATTATAGAAACAGTTTGAATATCGTTTAACGTTAAAAATAACACGCATATAGGATAAAACGGAATATTCACTTAAAAGGAAAATAAAATTTTTTATACTGTTCTAATTTAGTCCCCGATATTAAAAAAAATAGCCGATATGAACTTTACATCGCGTACCCCCGAAGAGCTGAAAGCATTTGCATTGCAACATAAAGATGCGTATGCAACAGCAGATCCATTTCCCAGTATTTACTTTGACAACTTCTTTAATGAAGATGTTTTAAAGAAAGTGTTGGGCGAATTTCCTGATATGTCGAAGAATGCAGACTTTAAATATAATGATGCCAACCAGATAAAACTTGCATCAAAAGGCGAGTACAGGTTTGGCGAAACCACAAGAGAGCTCATGCATTATTTAAATTCCCAGCCCTTCCTGGAATTTTTGTCAGCACTTACCGGAATTGAAAACTTAATCCCCGATCCATTTTTTGATGGCGGTGGCTGCCACCAGATTCAACCGGGCGGCATGCTTAAAATACATGCAGACTTCAACAAACATCCAAGAACAAAGCTTGACAGAAGACTGAACGTATTAGTATATTTAAATGAAGACTGGAAAGAAGAATACGGCGGCCAGTTTGAATTGTGGGACCTTGATATGAAGGAATGCCGTACATCAATCCTGCCCATCTTTAACAGGATGGCAATGTTCTCAACCACCAGCACCTCGTGGCATGGTAATCCAAACGTAGTAAAATGCCCCGAAGGAAGATCAAGAAAATCACTTGCTTTATATTATTATACAAATGGAAGGCCGGTAGAAGAAACCACTGTTAGCGATGCTGATCACAATACCATTTTCAAATACAGAAAAGAAGATAAAAAAGCCCGTGTAATGACTTCTTTAAAAGAAGCTATTAAGTTGCTTACACCACCAATTTTATTACAGGGTTTAAATAAATCAAAAAACTAACGCTTTTAATTGAATGCGAGTTCTATATCCGGAGGTTAATGGGAAACAAGTCTCAAACCTTCTTACCCTGAAAGGAAAAGACATAGTTATTGTTGGCTTACAGCCATGGTACTACCATGTGGGAAGCAACTGTAAAGACATTGCTTCAAGGCTTGCCGAGCATAACAGGGTTTTGTATGTGAATAAGCCATTGAACCGCAAAACCTGGGTTTCAAAAACCAAAGATGAAGGTGTTCAGTTGCATTACGACCTTGTTAAGGAAAACGGCAATAAGATAGAAAAGATAAGAAAGAATATGTGGCAGTTTTTTCCGGCATCTGTTATAGAATCCATTAACTGGCTGCCTTCCACAACCGTTTTTAAAAAGATTAACTATGTTAATAACAAACGTTTTGCAAAGGACATAGAAGCCGCAATTAAAGAACTTGGTTTTAAGGATATAATACTCTTTAACGATAATGATATTTTTAATGGTTACTATCTTAAAGAGTTGTTATCACCTTCTTTATATGTTTATTACTGTCGCGATTATTTAAGAGGTTACGATTACTGGAAGAAACATTGCGATACTTTAGAACCTGAACTTATTGAAAAGGCAGATGTTGTTGTTACCAATTCAGAATATTACGCTAATTACTGCAGCGGTTACAATGCATCATCTTACTATATTGGGCAAGGCTGCAATACCAGGCTTTTTAATGCAGATGCTGCGTATGAAATGCCCGTTGATTTAAAGAATATTCCGTACCCTATTATTGGATATACCGGTGTTCTTGATATTGAGAGGCTTGATGAGGAAATTATTGCAGCCGTTGCCCAACAATATTCCAATGCAAATATTGTTCTGGTAGGCCCGGAGCAGGACAATTTTCTGAAATCGAAACTGCATAACTACAGCAATATTCATTTTTTGGGAAGAAAAAAATTACAGGAATTACCGGCTTATGTAAAGGCTTTCGACGTTTGCATTAATCCGCAGGTAAAGAATGAAATCACCAAGGGAAATTATCCTTTAAAGATTGATGAATATCTAGCGATAGGCAAAGCCGTTGTGGCAACGAGAACGGAAGCCATGCGCATGTTTGAACCATTTACTTACCTTTCAGATTCACCTGTCGAATTTGCTGATCTTATTGAAAAAGCGCTTACTGAAGACAGCGATAAATTAAGGACGGAACGAATCGTTTTCGCCGGTTCACACACATGGGAAAAATCTGTTGAAAAATTAAGCGCTATCATTAATAAATACTTAAGCTAATTATAATGGTTACGTCAGGTTCTATAGCAAATAACAAATCCATAGCACATTATTTAAGCCTGCTTCGTCCAAAGCACTGGATCAAGAATTCTTTTATTTTTCTTCCATTATTTTTTTCGGGCGAAGTATTCAATGTTCAAAAACTGCTGTTGTGTTTTGCAGGGTTTATTGCCTTCTCCTTTATTGCCAGCGCGGTGTATGTAATTAATGATTACATGGATATTGAAGCCGATAAAAAACACCCGGTTAAATGCGCAAGGCCACTTGCTTCCGGCGCTGTATCTAAAAAAGCAGCCATTGCATTATTTATAAGTTGCGTAGTGCTGGGCATAGCAATAGCAGCGCTTGTAAAAGATAAGTTCCTGTTTGTTTTAATGCTGTATTTTATAATGAACCTCGGTTATTCCCTCGGCCTTAAAAATATTTCAGTGCTTGATATAGTATTGGTGGCAATGGGTTTTGTACTGAGAATTAAAGCAGGCGGTGTAATTGCAGTAATCGGTATATCACAATGGTTAATGATAATGGTATTTTTACTTGCCATGTTTATGGCAATTGCAAAACGCAGGGATGATGTTTTAATTAAACTTGATTCAGGGCTTGATATGCGCAAAGCTATTAAAGGTTACAATCTTGAATTTTTAAATGCCATGCTTTCATTGTTTACAGGCATTATCATCATAGCGTATATTATGTACACTATTTCACCCGAAGTAATGCTGCACTGGAACACTTACAGGCTTTATTATACATCCCTATTTGTTATTGTTGGGCTGATGCGCTATCTCCAAATAACATTTATTGAAAAAGACAGCGGCTCGCCAACAGACCTGTTGTATAAAGACAAATTTTTGCAGATAACACTTGTGTTATGGATTGTAAGTTTTTACCTGATAATTTATTTACCCGACATTTCAATATTTAAGTAATGGCGCAAAAGAACATAGCAAACTGGGGAAATTATCCTGTTGTGGAAAGCAATGAACACAGCTTTAGTTTTGATGAGCAGTTGGAACAACTGGTAGAGAAAAGCGATCAATTTATTCCGCGTGGAAATGGCCGTTGTTATGGTGATGCTTCATTGGCAAAAGAAACAATCAGCACTTTAAAATATGATAAGGTACTTTCTTTTGATACAGTAAATGGCATATTGGAATGCCAGAGCGGGCTTACATTAGATAAGATATTGGAAATAATTGTTCCCAAGGGCTGGTTTCTTCCGGTAACACCGGGAACAAAATTTATAACAGTCGGCGGTGCAGTAGGCAGCGATGTGCATGGAAAGAACCATCATGTTGACGGCTCATTTTCCAATCATATAATGGAGATGCAGTTAATACTGGCCGACAGTTCAACTATTGTTTGTTCTCCGGAAAAAAATACGGATCTTTTTGAAGCTACCTGCGGCGGCATGGGTTTAACCGGTTTAATTACGAAGGTTAAATTCAGGTTGAAAAAGATTGAAACGTCTTATATAAAACAAAAGCAAATAAAGGCTGAAAGCCTTGATGATATTATTCGCTTGTTTGAAGAATATAAGCATTATACTTATTCTGTAGCCTGGATTGATTGTTTAAAGAAAGGAGAACATTTTGGCAGGAGCATTCTTATTTTAGGTGAGCATGCAAAACCGGAAGACCTGCCTGAAAAATTAAAATCAGACCCATTAAAACTTCCTGCAAAAAAAAGTATCCCGTTTCCCATCAATCTTCCTTCATGGGTACTGAACAGCCTTACTGTAAAGCTTTTCAATTTTTTATACTACGGTAAAAATTTTAAGAAAGAAATTAATAATGTAGTTAGCTATGAACCTTTCTTTTACCCGCTTGATGCCATACTGAACTGGAACCGTGGTTATGGTAAAAAAGGTTTTATACAATATCAATTTGTATTGCCGCTTGAAGCAAAGAAGGGCCTGGTAGAAATATTGCAGCGTATAAGCAATAAAGGGCTTGGTTCTTTTCTTGCGGTGTTAAAAGTGTTTGGCACGCAGGATAGCATCATTTCATTTCCAAAAGAAGGTTATACGCTGGCGCTTGATTTTCCCGTACGTAAAGGCTTGTTTGAATTTTTGGATGAACTTGACCAGGTTGTGCTGCAGTATGGCGGCCGTTTATATATGAGCAAAGATGCACGCATGAAACCCGAAGTGCTAAAGGCCGGCTACCCGAAACTAAATGAATTCAAAAGAATTGTAAATAAATATAACCCTACGAACAAAATACGTTCTGTTCAATCAGACAGGTTGGAATTAACTACATAAATTAAAGGAATTTTAGTTGGCTGTTACTATACAGCGAATATAAATTAACCGGTAATTCCATGTATCATTAGCTGATAATAAAGAACCGGAACAGCGTAATTATTATGTCAACAGTTTTAATATTAGGAGCCACATCAGATATGGCCGTAGCCATTGCCCGCAAAATGGCCGCGAAAGGAAACGATATCCAGCTTGCGGCACGCAATGCAGAACGCCTGCAGGCTTTACAATCTGATATCTCCATACGTTATGGTGTAAACTGCACCATACATGAATTTGATGCAACGGATTTTGCAACACATTCATCATTTTATTTGTCTTTATCTCCAAAACCGGATATTGTTATTTGTGTATTTGGTTATATGAGCGATACGCTGGCTGCCGGCAAAAACTGGGATGAGAGTTTAAAGATGATTAATAGCAACTATACCGGCGCTGTTTCTGTTTTAAATATAATAGCAGAAAATTTTGCTGAACGGAACAGCGGCACTATTGTGGGTATAAGTTCTGTGGCGGGAGAGCGGGGAAGGCAAAGCAATTATATTTATGGCAGCGCAAAGGCTGGTTTTACAGCCTACTTATCCGGATTGAGGAACCGCTTGTATAAACATAAAGTTCATGTAGTAAGTGTTTTGCCGGGCTTTGTAAACACAAAAATGACGGCTGAATTAAAATTGCCGCCATTGCTTACGGCTGATAC
>JAEWJV010000251.1 GCA_023386395.1 Bacteroidota bacterium | reverse complement strand
CTTGTGCTTACACCCCAGCTTGTAGCCCAAACATATTCCAGCTTATTATTCTTATCGCTGAATTTTACATCGAAAGCCCTGGCAAAATTCTGACCAAGAAAATGCGACGTGCCGGCCTGTAAGGCTTTGCCATCCTGCATTAGCGCTTCAATACATAACGTGTCTTCGGCGCCGGCAAAACGTTCGTTGGGCGTTTTGGAACCTTTGATTACCGGTACGGCCATGAAGTTTTCTACAAAATCGGCATAAACATCCAGCATTTGCCTGGCTTCCAATAAAGCTTCTTCTTTTGTGGCGTGAGCTGTGTGCCCTTCCTGCCACAGAAATTCTGCAGTGCGTAAAAACAGGCGGGTGCGCATTTCCCAGCGCACTACGTTTGCCCACTGGTTAATTAAAATAGGCAGGTCGCGGTAACTTTGAATCCAGTTTTTATAAGTATTCCAGATGATGGCTTCGCTTGTGGGGCGGACGATCAATTCTTCTTCCAGTTTTGCCTCTTCATCTACGATCAGCTTCCCTTTTTTATCCGGATCTGATTTTAACCTGTAATGTGTTACTACGGCGCATTCCTTGGCAAAACCTTCGGCATTTTGCTCTTCGGCTTCAAACAAGCTTTTCGGCACAAACAATGGGAAATAGGCATTAACATGGCCTGTATCTTTAAACATTTTATCAAGTGCATCCCGCATGTTTTCCCAGAGTGCATACCCGTAAGGTTTTATAATCATGCAACCCCTTACTGCACTGTAATCTGCCAGTTCGCTTTTTAAAATAAGATCATTGTACCATTGCGAATAATCTTCACTTCTCGCTGTTATTGCTTTACCCATACCGTTTGTAAAAAAGACAAGTTAATTTAAATGATAAAACGCGGCAAATGTAATAACTTAGCATACAAACATGTGAGAATGAAAAATAATTTAGTTTGCCTGCTGTGTGTGATAACCATATTTTTTAGCTGTTCGCCTGCCTATAAGGCTTCTCAAACGCCTGACGACGTTTATTATTCGCCTGCTAAAAAGATAGAAGCGCAGGACAGGTATGAAACCTATAATGACAGGTATGATACATATGCTTCTGCCGATGAAGACGATTATTATCTGCGCATGAAAGCAAGGAATTATACCAGGTGGAGTGGCCTGGATGATTATAGCTACTGGTATGACAGCCGTTATTTTTATAATAACTGGTATAGTCCGTATACTTCTTATATGTCGTTAAGCCTGGGCTATGGTTTGGGCTGGGGCGGTTATGGCTATAATCCTTATTATGGCTATAGCTCATGGTATAATCCGTGGAACTCATGGTATAGCCCTTATTATACGGTGGTGTATTATAAAAATCCTGATGTTTATTATAAGCCGCTTCGTAATCATGCAAACTTTTCCGGCTACAAAAACAGGAATTATAATAACTACAATATGCCTATGCAAAATGGCAACCGCAACAGATCGTATAATAACAGTAACCTGAATACAAACAACAGGAGGAGCAACGATACCTATAATTCAAACCAGTATAATAATTCGAATAGAAATAACAATTCGACGCCAACACGCACGTTTAATAACAGCAGCAATTCTAATTCAGGTGGTGGCGCCAGAACTAGCGGCGGCGGTTCCCGTACACGTCCATAAAATGAATTTCAGAAATCAATAATCTTCATTCATAAAAATCATTTCGATTATTTATGCGGAAAGTTTTGCTTTTAACGATAGGCGCATTTATATGTAATTACAGCTTTTCACAATTTGTAGATGATGTAGCAAAAAATGCATGGTTTGTTCCATACGGCACTGCCCGCAGTGTTTCGGTTGGAGGCGCCATTGGAGCTTTGGGGGGCGATATTACCTCTACATCTGTAAACCCCGCTGGCCTTGGTTTTTATAAAACAAGTGAGTTTGTGATTTCGCCGTCATTTTTAATGAACAATAATAAAGCTGATTACCGGGGTTCTGTATTGGATAATATTAAAAAATCGACATTCCAGTTAGGTACTACAGGTGTTGTTTTTGGCGGAAAGATGAACAGGCCTGGCCGCTCTTCTGCATTTTCAATATCTATAAACCAACTGGCGAGCTATAATAATAAAGTTTCTTACAGCGGGTTAAATAATTACAGCTCTTATTCCGAACAATATCTTGAACAGTTGGTAGATAATAACGCCAATATTCAGTCAGCATCTAATGACTATCCCTTTGGTTCATCATTGGCTTTTTTTACTTATTTGATTGATAGTATTTCCGGCCCATCCGGCAGTCTTGAAGGTTACAGAAGCCTTGTGCCTGTTGATAACGGCAACAGTGTGCAGCAACAATATGATGAAACAACCGGCGGCGGCATATACGAAATTTCGTTTGGTTTTGCCAGCAATAACAATGACAAATTAATGCTTGGAGCGAGCCTGAATGTTCCGCTGTCTTTCTACACTCAGGATATTACCTATACAGAAACAGACCCTACAAATAATACAAATAATGATTTCGCTTATTCAACCTTTACACAAAACCATAGTTTGAACGGTATAGGTTTAAATGCACGGTTTGGCCTTATTTACCGCCCTGAACAATCTTTAAGATTAGGTTTAGCAATACATACACCTTCGTTCATGAATTACACCGATAAATTAAAGGCTGCTATAACAACCGATACAGAAGGTTACGCAGGTGTACAAACATCCAAGAGCAGCGATTTTTCTAATGCGGTAGATCAAACACGTTACAATGAAATAACACCTTATAAAATAGTAGCAAGCGCCGCTTATGTTTTTAAAGAGGTGGAGAATATAAAATTGCAGAAGGGATTTATTACTGCAGATGTAGAATACGTAAATCACCGGGGCTCAAGGTTTCTTCAGCAGGCTGATGACAATGGTTATTATAATGATGCAACCGATGATTACTACCGCTCTTTGAACGATGTAATTAAATCCTATTATAAGGGCGCTCTAAATTTCAGGCTTGGCGGTGAAATTAAATTTTCACCTTATGCTATCCGCCTGGGCGCAGCCTATTATGGAAGCCCTTATGATGATAAGCAGTTAAAAGCAAACCGTATTATGGCTGCCGGCGGGTTAGGCTATCGCAACCATGGTTTTTTCATTGATCTTACCATAGCAGAAACTTTTAATAAAGATGTAAGCTTTCCTTATCGTATAAGTGATAAGGCCAACTCATTTGCCGGATTAAAAAATCAACGGCTTAACGTATTGCTTACAGCCGGATTTAAATTTTAAAGCAGCAAATATTTTATTAAAAAAAGGATTGAATGTAAAACGTTCAATCCTTTTTTTATTTTGTAATATTAACAGTGCATAGTCCAAACCTTCTAATGCGTTGCCGGCGGTTGGTAGTCTGGCACAACATTATGAACCGGCTTAACGGTTTTCAGGTAAGCAAAAACGGCTTTTAATTCATCATCCGTCATATTATTTATACCTGCTACGGGCATGGGCGGCATAAGCGGCCTGGAGCCTTCAATGCCTTTGAAAATACCCTTGCGGAGACAGTTTATAAATTGTTCTTCCGTCCATTCTCCTATACCTGTAGAATCGGGTGTAAGATTGGCTGCATAGGAATGTCCCCACGGGCCGTGCCAGGCTGTGAGGTCATAAGTGGCGCCCATGCCTTTTGCCACCTGGTCGGGCAAAAGCTGCGGAACCGGCCCTTGTGCAAAATGGCCTGCCAGCATAACGCTTGTATCATCCACGGGGCCTTTATCTGTCATCTTTTTTGAAGTATGGCAATCGTTGCAGCCTGAAATGGCTACAAGGTGCGAGCCCCATTCCGGCTGGCTTTTAAAGCCGCCGTATACATTCATATCAGTTAAAGTACTATCGGCTGCAGGAGTAGCTTTTGTAGATGTTGTGCACCTGTAAGAGAGCAGCCCGGCAAAACATGCCATAACAATGAGCGCAGTTTGTTTTTTCATTTTTGTTTGTTTTGATATAGTAAATAGGTTAACAGTATTTTGAATACGAAAGTAGCCTTGTCTTGATAGCTTAAGCACGTTAGTCTTTGTGCCGTAAATTTAAATATATGAATTGATAATATTCCTAACTGAATTATAATAATGCCCGCCAAATAAAATTAAATGCACAATAAGGGGATAAAGCTGGCAAAGTTCAATTCTCTCTTTCCAGCCGGGCTGTAAAGGCAAAGCCTCATTATAATAATTATAAAAGCTACTGTCGAAACCGCCAAACAGCAAGCTCATGGCAATATCCATTTCCCGGTTTCCATAATAAACTGCGGAATCAAAAATTACCGGTTCTCCATTCTTCTCCGCCATAAAGTTGCCACCCCAAAGATCTCCATGTATCAATGCAGGGTTTTCTTCAGGAAAAATATCGCTTAAACGCTTGCAAAGCTTTTCTGTTTTTGTTACATCATCTTTACTGCATTTATTTTGGCTGAAAGCAAGCTGCATCAATGGCAGGATGCGTTGCGATGCATAAAATACGCTCCAGGTTTTACAGTATGTATTGGATTGATGAAGTGAGCCGATATAATTATTTTCATGTAAGCCAAACAGTTTATTTGAATGCTTGTGAAGGCCTGCCAACTGCTGTGCAAACGTTTGCCAGAAAGTTTTGGAAAAGCTGCCTCTCTCTATATATTCTGTTACGAGGAATAGTTTGTTTCCAATTTTGCCATGAAGAATGGGTTCCGGAATTTTAATAGTGTTGGTTTCATACAGGAGCTGCAATCCATTAAACTCCTTTTCAAACATATCATTCAGCTCGCCGTCGTTGAGCTTTAAAAAGAAAGCGCCGATATTGGTTTGCAGCCAGTAAGTTTGATTAATGTCGCCGCCAAAAACCTGTTGCTGCCCCTGTAATTGAACCGGCTGGTTAAAATGTGAAGAAAGCCCTTCAGCAATATGTTTTAATATTTCAATCACAACAGCAATCTGTTTCTTTGTTAGCACCGTTATTTCTATGTGATATCTTTTCGCATGAAGATAACGGAGGCATGGAGGTTTTAAAATAAAAAACCTGCCAGGTTACAAACCCGGCAGGTTAAATATAAGTTTAAGGTTTATTGCGTCAGACACCCTTGAGGTGTCAGACACATAAAAAAACTATTTATACTTCCTCAGTAGCCATTCTTTTCTGCTGGCGTTTTCTTTCTTCTTCGTCTAAAATTACTTTACGCATGCGGATGAAATTCGGCGTTACTTCTATGCACTCATCAAATTGAATATATTCCATGCACTCTTCTAAAGTCATTAATGTTTTAGGTGCAATATTCGTTGCCGCATCGCTGCCGCTTGCACGCATGTTGGTAAGCTTCTTGCCTTCATTAGGATTGATCACCAAATCGCCGGGTTTATTGTTTTCACCCACAATCTGGCCTTTATAAACAGCTTCGCCCGGGTCAACAAAGAAGAAACCGCGGTCCTGCAATTTATCCAGTGAGTAACCTGTGGTGGTACCGGCATCTTTTGAAATCAGTACGCCATTATTCCTGCCGGGGATACTGCCTTTCCAGGCTTTGTATTCGCTAAAACGGTGCGCCATTACAGCTTCGCCTGCAGTGGCGGTAAGCATTTGCGTACGCAAGCCAATTAATCCGCGGGAAGGAATTTCAAATTCCAGGTGCTGCATTTCGCCCTTGGTTTCCATTACGTGCATTTCACCTTTGCGGCGGGTAACCAGGTCAATAACCTTGCTTGCAAATTCCTGCGGCACATCCACTACCAGTGTTTCGTAGGGTTCTGTTT
>JAEWJV010000216.1 GCA_023386395.1 Bacteroidota bacterium | reverse complement strand
GATTGGAAAAGAGCCGCTTCTATTAAATGGGGCGATAAAGGAACCCTTGAAAAACTAAATGACCTTATTCTTACTCCTGATAACAGGTTATATGGTAAAATGGATATAGACCCTGATATGATTGTTTACAATGTTCAGGGTTTTAATTTAAAAGAAGCAGCCAAAAGGGAAAATGCCGGCCGCCCCCGCAAAGATTTCATCTATCGCTATAATCAAAAAGTTTACCCCGATACACTATGCTGGATGAGGGATTTCTCTTATTCCTATAATGAGCCGATGACCAAAAGGTATTTTGCCCATCCTTCTTTTGGCGAATACCCGGTAGTAGGTATAAACTGGAAACAGGCGAATGCTTTTTGTCACTGGCGCACACATTATCTCAACAGTTATCTGGAAGGGCATAAAAAAGCGCCGGAAAGCGATTTCCGCCTGCCCTCGGAAGCAGAATGGGAATATGCAGCAAGAGGTGGCCGTACACAATCTATGTTTCCCTGGGGTAATTATTATTTAAGAAATAAGAAAGGCTGTTTGCTGGCTAATTTTAAACCGGGCCGCGGCAATTATCCGGAAGACGGTGGTTTTTATACAGTTAGGGCCGATAGCTACTGGCCAAACGATTTTGGCCTGTATAATATGGCTGGTAATGTTTCTGAATGGACAAATTCTTTGTTTTATGAAGGTTCGTATAATTTTCAGCACGACATGAACCCGGATGTTCAGTGGAATGCGCTGGATACCGATCCTCCAAGCATGAAACGCAAGGTAATAAGGGGCGGAAGCTGGAAGGATGTTGGTTTTTATCTTCAAACCAGCACCCGCCAGTACGAATACCAGGATACCACCAAATCTTACATAGGGTTCAGGTGTGTTATCGATCTTCCGGCACAGTATAGGAAATAGTAAAATTCAATATCATATAAAAAGGTAAAACCCTTCAACAAAAAATAAATTTATGGCAGCCGCAATTCCTCCAAAAGTTAGCAGAGTCGTTGACATCTTTGTATCCATAGCAGCAGCAGTTGTTATATGGGGCGCATTACAAAAATTATTACATACCGCATCAGCAGATTTCTTTCTGAAACTGGGTTTAGGCACAGAAGCTGCAGTATTCCTGGTATATGGCATATTATATATGTATTACCCGGCTATAGATGATCATCAGGTAAAACTGGCGGGTGCTGCAGCAGCAGTGCCACAGGGAAACCCTGCATTAAAAACAATGGAGAAAATGCTTGAGGAAGCAGATATTACACCTGCCAACCTGGGCAAGCTCAGCGCCGGCTTTCAAAAACTGGGCACTACCGTTGAAAAAATGGGTGAAATAAGCGATGTGGTAAAAGCCACCGGCGATTATACCCAGAAAACAAAAGAAGCAGCGCAGGCGCTCGATGAAGTTAAAAGCGCATATTCCGGCATGGCCAATTCAGCCAACTCATTCAACAATGCTTCTGAAGGCGCTAAAGTATTTCATGAACAAATACAGGTTTTAACGAAGAACCTGTCTTCTTTAAATACAATTTATGAGTTGGAATTACAGGAAAGCAATAATCATCTTAAAGCGCTTAACCAGTTTTACGGAAAGCTGAACGAAGCTTCCAATGCCATGAATACAACAGCAACAGATGCAATAAAAGCGAAAGAGCAAATTGCAACGCTTGCAAATAATCTTGGCAGGCTAAACCAGATATACGGAAACATGATTAGCGCAATGCAGGGTGTAAAAGCATAATAATTCAACTTTAAAACAAATCACAGATACTGATTTTTTATGGCATTACCTAAAGAGCCACGGCAAAAAATGATCAACCTGATGTACATAGTGCTTACAGCATTGCTGGCACTAAATGTATCGGCTGAGATTTTGAATGCCTTTAAAACAGTTGACCATAGCTTAACGGCTGCAAGCGCAACGATTGAGCAAAAGAACAGGAACATTTTTGCAGCTTTTAATGCAGCCATGAGTGATGCGAGCACAAAAGACCGTGCAGCGGTATGGTTGCCTTTGGCAAACCAGGCAAAAGCGCGGTCGGAGAATGTGATAAATTATATAAGGGGCTTGAAAACAAGGGTATTGCATGCAGCGGAATGGAACCCGGAAGACAGCACTTTTAAAGAAGATGACCTGGAAGCAGCTACAAGGGTAATGACTGATCCCGGACTAGCGGGCGATTCCTTACATATAGAGTTGGGTAAATTAAGGTCTGATTTATTGGACATGATTAAAGACCCCGCTGCCAGGAAAACATTTGAAGCGTCATTGCCGATAGATACCACTATATTTAAAACGAATAACAAAGCCAATCAAAAAGATTGGTCTGCCTCTTATTTTTATATGACACCAGCGGTAGCTGCCGTAACTATCCTCAGCAAATTTGAGAATGATGTTAAGAACAGTGAAGCCATGATCGTGGATTATTTTTACCAGCAGGTTGGTGCTGTAAAGCAGGTTTTCAATACGTATCAGCCGCTGGTTGGGCAAAGCTCAAGTTACGCTATGCCCGGCCAGGAAATAACGCTTACGGCAGGTATTGGCGCCTATAATGCAGATGCTAAACCTACTGTAACAATTGATGGTGTTACCGCTCCTTTAAATGCAAATGGTGTTGCCGAATATAAATTCACGGCGGGTGGAGCAGGCTCTTACACAAAGCATGTCGTGATTTCTTATTTTAACCAGGCAACAGGCAAACAGGAGCAGGCAGCTTATGATATACCCATCACGGTTGGCTCTCCAACAGGCGCCAGCGTAAGTGCTGATGCTGTAAAGGTTTTTTATGTTGGATTAGAGAATCCTATTACCGTAAGTGGCGGCAATGTGGGCGATGAGAAAGTGCACGTGAGCATGAGCAATGGTACGTTGACAAAAACAGGTGCCGGTAAATATATTGTTCGTCCAGGCAGGGCCGGAACACCTGCGGTTGTAACCGTTAATGCAGATGGAAAGGCCAGCAGCTTTGAATTCAAGGTGAAAGATGTTCCCGATCCAATTGGTAAAGTGGGAATAAATAAAGGTGGGCGCATGCGTGTGAATGACTTTAAAGCACAGCCCGGTGTTCGCGCCGACCTCGAAAATTTTGTATTTGAGGGTGTGAAATTTAATGTTACAGGTTATACGATTGTTTTAACCGGGGCAGGATTCCCGCAGTTACAGTTCAGGGATGTAAAAGGCGCAAGTTTTTCTTCCATACAAGATCTTATTGAGAAATGTAGGCCGGGATCAACTGTTACAATTGATAACATTGCCGCTGCAGGCCCGGGTGGAACAAGAATATTGCCGCCTATTGTGTTTAATCTATATTAATTAAGATATTATGAAGCGTATTGCAGTTATATTGTTGTTGGCGTTTACGCTTTGTGCAGCTAATTATGCTGATGCACAAAGGCCGGTTCAACGCAGGAATAATTATGGTGCCCCGCAGCAGCAAACGAATCAGCAGAATAATCCTGATCCGGATACCAGTATAAACGGGAATAATCAAACTCCCTCCAATTATGGCAATCCTGATAACAATGCCGGTGTTGGTATCGACACTACATTGCCTATGGAGGTTATACAAAGCAGCAATAACGGATTGATGGATAGTACCAAGATGTCCTTGCGTACGGATGGCATTTTTGAGAAAAACCTTATCCGGGAAAGAATACCGCTTGCTTATGAGAATATAAGGGAAGATGATGCTGTTTATGTAGTAAGGGTTTGGCGTGAAATTGATGCAAGGGAAAAAATGAACCAGACATTCCGGTATGCAGGCGTTGAAGATAATGGCAGCCAACGTTTTATTTCTATTCTTTTAAAAGCTATAAAAGACGGTACCGTGACTGCATTTAGTGCAGATGACGACAGGTTTACAACACCCATTACAGCAGATGATGCAGTAAATGCTTTTGGCGGCGGTTCTGATACAGTAAAGGTTTATGATGATGATGGTAACGTTAAAGGCTACCAGGTACGTGCAAAAGCTACAGACCCGGATTCCATTTATAAATTCCGGCTGAAAGAAGAATGGGTATTTGATAAAGAAAGCAGCAAGCTATATGTAAGAATTATTGGAATTGCACCGGTAATTCCCTATAAGCTTTCAACCGGTGATGTAATTGCCAACAGTGACAGGCCGGTTTGGTGGGTTTATTATCCCGATCTTAGGCCGGTACTTGCCAAGTATAATGTGTATAATGCCAAAAACATGAGTGCTGGGATGACATGGGAAGAACTGTTTGAAAGCAGGTTGTTCACCAGTTACATTGTTCAATCCACTATTGATAATCCTTATAACCTGCCTTTATCTGCTGTATATCCAAACAATACTTTGTTCAGGTTATTACAGGGCGAAAAAATTAAGGATAAGATATTTAACTACGAACAATCGCTTTGGAGCTATTAATAAAATAAATTAAATCTTATTATAAAAAAATTTGATAAAAGAGAAAGTTGTTACATACATTTGTAACGGTTTTTCATAGGATATTGGATTTTAAAACGGGGCCGGATTTTCATCCGGCCCCCTTTAATTAAAATAAGCTTTAATAATTTCAGCTTTCGATTTGCCTACAGCACTTTGCAATTCATCAAACGATACCTCCTTTATTTTCTTTACCGATTTAAATTGCTGCAGCAATAATGTTGCTGTTTTTTCACCGATACCTTCAATATTTTCCAACTCATTTTTAAAGGTCCCTTTTGAACGTTTGTTGCGATGAAATGTTATGCCAAAACGGTGCACTTCATCCCGTATTCTTCTTATAAGATTAAGGCCTTCACTATTCCATGAAAGCTTTATAGATTCTGTATCGCCTGGAAAGAATATTTCTTCTTCATTTTTTGCAAGCCCAACCACAGTAAGTTTTCCTTCAAGGTTTAAGTCGTGAATGCTTTCCATAGCGGCGCTTAACTGTCCTTTGCCACCATCAATAATAACCAGTTGCGGCAATGGCTGTTCTTCATTTACCAAACGTTTATATCTTCTGAAAACAACTTCTTTCATGGTTGCGAAATCATTAATGCCTGTTACTGTTTTCACATTAAAATGCCTGTAATCTTTTTTACTTGGCAACCCGCTTTTAAAACAAACCATTGCAGATACAGGATAACTTCCCTGGAAGTTGGAATTATCAAAGCATTCAATATGTGCAGGCAATTCTTTTAAGCCAAGGCTACGTTGAAGTTCCAGTAAAACCTCATGCTGCGCTTCATTGCTTTGTTCAAGGTGTAAAGTTTTTTGCCTTCTTAATTCCTGTCTGAAATATTGAACATTCGTTTGCGACAGTTCAATAAGTTTAAGCTTATCGCCGCCTTTTGGCACTGTTATAATCGTATCTTTTTCAGGATAATCAATTGCAAACGGAACCACTATTTCAGCCGCGGTGCTGTTGAAATTTTCTCTTAATTGTGCTATGGCAAAAACCAAAATATCGCTTTCGGTTTCTTCAAGTCTTGCCTGTAATTCTACAGTATGTGTTTGAATAATTGTTCCGTTCTGAACCATCAGGTAATTTACAAATGCAACGTCTGCTTCTTTAACTATGCTGAACACATCCACATTGGTTAAATGCCTGCTTACTACAACAGAACGTGCCTGGTATTTTTCAAGATGGTCAATTTTCTTACGGATCATTTCGGCTTTTTCAAAATCAAGGTTAGCCGAATATTCATTCATGATGGTTTTGTATTTTGAAATTACAGGCGCCATATTTCCCTTAAGTAGCTGGCGCACCTGCATAAGTCCTTCGGTATAATCTTCCTGCGATTGCAATCCTTCACAAGGTCCTTTGCAATTACCTAAATGATATTCGAGGCAGACTTTAAACTTTTTTCTTTCTATGTTTTGTTGAGTAAGATTAAGCTTGCAGGTACGCAAGGGAATGTATTGCCGTATAAAACTTATAAGTTCTCTTACCTTGCCTGCTGAAGTAAAAGGCCCTAAATATTCAGAACCATCGTTTATCTTTTTCCTTGTAAGAAAGATGCGTGGAAAAGGTTCTTTTTTTATAATAATGTAAGGGTAAGATTTATCATCCTTTAAGTTGATATTAAATCTCGGCTGAAATTCTTTTATCAGCGAATTCTCCAGCAAAAAAGCATCCTGTTCAGAATGAACTATTGTAAATTCTATCCGGTGAATGCGGTTAACAAGTTCATGTGTTTTATAACTGGTAAATGTTTTATTGAAATAAGAGCTTACCCTTTTTCTTATATTTTTTGCTTTTCCTACGTATAGCAATTCATTATCGTTGTCGAAATATTTATAAATACCCGGCTTGCTGGGAAGTGATGATGAAATTGCCTGAAATGCTTTTGCATCCATAGTTGCAAAAGTAATTCACTGAATAAAGAATAATGCAACAGGCATTGTTAAGGCTTGAATGCAGTTGAGTATATTAAGAATTTTGACGGGAATTTCAGGTAACTATTTAAGTTGTTTTACAATGCCAATCTTCACACCATAGTTAAGAAGGTATTCCTTGTTAGGATATTTGTCAACAAGTGAAGGCAACATTTGATAACGTAACTGAGGCCCGATCTGCCAGCGATAACTACCGGTGGTATACCCAAAGAATGTTTCAAGATTGGCATTTACATTCCAGTTGCGCACATAAGCAGAGCCGTCAGTATAATTTTTATAATTGGAAGAAATTATAAGCGGTTGCTTATCGAAAGTATAAGTTGGCTGAACAGCAGTTCCTAAACCCCAGCTAAACCTGCCACGGTTTAGAATATTCCATTCTATGCCTACAGGCATTGATAATTGAAAATAACGGTTTTTAATCGTAAGCGGCCTGGTGCCTGATACACTTCTTAAGCTGGATACTGTATTAACCGTACTTGAATATGCACCTTCATCCAATACAACGGCTGCAGGTTCATCTTTATAGGAGAATGCGTTTATCTTATACTGGCTTATATTAAACTGAAAGCCTCCCGTAAGCGTAAATTTGTTATTCAGTTTATAACCGAGGCCTAACCCTGTTTCATAACCAACAGCGGGGCTATGGTTAATAGCAATCGAAGGATCAATGCGAAGATCAGACTGTAAAGAAGCGCTTGAACTTTGCTTAACAGGTTCCCTGTTTTCTTTAATTCTGCGGTAGCTTACAGCAGGTGTTATGTAAAACCTGAAATCGAATTTTGATGAGCCTTTGCCAAGATCCTTTAAAGAAGGCAGCAGGTCTTTATGTTCCGGGAAAACTCTTAAATCAAGATAATCGTAATTAAAATCATTTTTGCCGGACAGGAAGAATGCAGCACCGCCAGTGGAAGTGGCCAGAGGTTCTGAATTTAGCATGCCTCTTAACCTTGAAGTAACATTGAAAAAGTAGTTATCAATATTCCTGAATGTAAATGAAGGCGAAGTTTCGTTTGCGTCCGAATTTGCTGCAACACTATTTCTTTCAGCGATAATTACAGGCTTTAAGGTTCCCGAAGTTTCAGGCGTTGAGTAAGTATTAGTATGTTGAATATTGGCAACTGTAATATTGCTTCCCGTTATTTTTATCTGATCTTCAATTGCAGCTAATTGCAAAGCAATGGCATTATCAATCCTTATTTTTTCTGCCACAGTATTTATAGAGCGGGCAGTAAGCTGATCTACAGCAAAGTTATTGGCGGGTTGGATGTTATCTTTTGCCTGAGCATTTGCTTTGTTTATTTCATCCTGCGGGCTTTGCAATGAAAATGCAAAGTTTGGCGTTATAGCATCAGGAGCAGGTTTATTAAGAAGCGTGCCTATTAAGAGCCCTGAAATAATCAATACGGTAAAAACAGAAAGCGCCGGCCATTTTTTGGGTGTATGCACTTTGCCGCGTATATTTTGCCAAACACGGTCAGAAGGATACATCCTGTGGCTGCTTACCTGATCTTTAAGGTATTCTTCAAAATCGTCCCTATCGTTAGAGTCGTGCATTGCTCCTTTTATAATGTTCTGTACTACTTAAAAGCTGCGGTTAGAGAATAAGCTTCAGCAGGCTTTTCAATAATTTTCTTTTTAATAAGAATTGTTTCCAGCATTGTTTTGGCCCTGGTGCACTGGCTGCGGCTTGTGCTTTCTTCTATATCCAGCATCTGTGCAATTTCTTTATGGCTGTAACCTTCAATAGCATAAAGGTTTAAAACCGTTCTGTAACCAATTGGCAATAGCCTTATACATTCTACCACCTGGCGCACCATCATTAAAGAAGGAACAGTTTCTTCTTTCACCTGCACATCTGTAACATAAGCAAGATCGAGGCTTTCATTGAACTTCTTATGCTTCTTCAAAAAGTTGATGCAGGTATGAACTATTATTCTTCTTATCCATCCTTCAAAAGAGCCAGAATTGCGGAAAGACTTTATTTGTGTAAACACCCTTATAAAACCTTCCTGCAGCATGTCTTCAGCATCTTCCCGTTTTTGTGCGAAACGATAACAAACCGAAAGCATTTTGGGGCTGTACCGGTTATACAACTCCCGCTGTGCAACCGGGTCATTATTTAAACAGCCGGTTAAAATAGATTGTT
>JAEWJV010000179.1 GCA_023386395.1 Bacteroidota bacterium | reverse complement strand
TTCTCAGCCGGTAGCGTGTTGGAAAGTTTAGGGAATCTTCTGTTTCAATCAGCCTTTCTTCCTGCGGGAAAGTTTCATTTTGTTTGTTGAAAACATCACCGTTTAATTTGAGTTTAATAATGCGTGTCAGTAATGCTCCACCGGTTAATACAAGTATATAACCTATAGCTGTAAAGCTTATGTAAACTTCTGCAACGGTGGTGGGTGATTGCTGTAGCTGCAATGACAGTTCACTGCCAAAATATAATAGCAGGCCTGTTAAGAGGTAAGCCCGTGCCAGACGGTAATTAAATTTTTCGCCTTTTTTACCGGCTACTCCTAACAGTGCCAAAGCCAGTAAACCTAGTGCTATCAGCTTCGGTTTGTTGAACGACGCAAACAAACCTGTCCTGATTAAATTCTGTAATATCTTGTCACCGACAGGATGGGTCAAATGCCACAGTTTAAAAGCACCATAGCAGGTAAAATAAATATGCAGTAACAAAATAACGATACTGATCATGCGTGTTAAATCCATGATTTTGCGCAACCCCATTTCATTCTCACCTGTAGATTGTTTCATCTGTTTATTTTTTGTTTTTTTATTGGGTCAGATGGAACGCCTATACCCTGTATGTAAAAATTTTGCATAGGCGTTTCATAAAAAAACTGTTTTATGGTTCATGGGAATGTTCCCTTTTTTTCTTCCTTCTTTTTTGTTCTTCCCTTAACTCATAAGCAAGCTGTTCATTTGTTTCTTCCGGTTGTATCACCTGTTCAAGCGCTTTGGATAATCCTTTGAAAAGATTATCAAGCGGTGAAATTTCTTTAGCTGTTTCAGGTGAATGAGCAGGTTCATGAACTCGTGGTTTATATTGCTGCTGCTCCTGTGTCAATTCTTTTTGTAGCGACTTGCTTTGATCTAAACCCAATCGTTCAAGCATTCTTTTGGCAGCATATTCTTTGCCCAAGTCGCTGCCGTTGAATACTGATCTTGTTTGATGGTCTATATAAGTCATGCCATAGATTTTTCCTTCCCGGCTTCGCCGCACTATTACTGATACTCTTTCTTTTTCGAGCGCTTTTAAAAGCTCGTTCAGACTCCCGGGATTTTTAAGCAGCGTAAAATCAATAGCAGTTTTTAATCGCCTCATGTCCGGTTGGCGCTTTAATTTATTCTCGTTGAACTTCCTTTCTAAATAATTCAGTATAGGCCTATTATATATCTGGCTGGCCTTTATCGGCACACCTGTTTTTTGACCGCTGCCATCCAGTATACGGTAATGCAATCCACCGTTTTTAAATGTCCGGCTGGCTTCAGTTCCTCGGTCTGCCATTACATTATAAAGCTGCAGCACAGCATTGAGTTCGGCAAGGGAGGTGTATTTATAGCGGTCAATCACTACATCCAAAACATTGGTAATACTGCGGCGGGTTTCTGATTTACCATATTCTATTTTGGGTGTGCCTGCTGCCCTTTCATGATGCTGCTCCAGTTTCCGGTTTTGCTTTAAGGCCGGCGTAAGGTTATATTCTTTTTCCATTTGCCTCGTAGCGGGCGTTGAAATATCCCTGCCCAGGTTATGGGTATTAATGCGCTTGCCATTATCCTGTATGGTGGTGGAAACGATATGCAGATGCGGATGGCCGACATCATGATGTTGATAAACGAGGTAAGGTTGATTGCCAAAACCAATGCGCTTCATATATTCATCAGCAAGTTTAATTAGTTTTTCCTTTGTCAGTTTCGCAGAATCAGCAGGATGAAAATTTAAAGACACGTGCAGGGTTTTGGTTTGTGCACGTTGGTTCAATTTCATCAATCTTTCAAACCGGTTCAGCTTATCATAAAAATTCATTTCTTCCGGCAATTGTAAAAAATTACCGGCATGAATAAGCTGTGCTTTTTCCTGCTGCACTTTCTTTTCATTATAGTTAAGCGCCCGCTTGATGCTGTGCGGTGTTGTTATTGCTGCAACCATGATTGATAGATTTGGTTCATGCGAATTCTGATCTGTTCAATTTTTTCTAACAGTATTTGCTTCGTGGTTTCATTCAGCTTTGCCCAGGCTTTGATTTCAGGGATGGTATCAAGTGTGTGCAGCTTGTGAACAGACTGATTGAAATTATTGCCGATAGCATTCAACTCGTTTTTGAGCTGAATCATCTCTTTTAAAAAATCATCGGCTGCCTGGTTGCGGTAGGTAATGGTAACAGGCTTGCTCAATATTACAAGCCGGACATATTCGCTCAGCTTGCTGCAGGTGGTAGCCTTCTGAGCGGCTTCCAGTTTTGCAAATTCATGCGGCTTTAACCGGATAGTTATTTTGCGTGTATAATGTTCTGTTCCCTGCTGCTTCATTATCCTTCTTCACATTAAACATTTAAGCGTTTGCTTTTCCCCCTGCCGAGTTCCGAGGCTTAAGGGGCAGGTTCAATTGTCGGACAATTGTACACCTTGCCATGTGCGACTATAGGCACATTAAGGCTTTTCTCAGCCACAAAACCGGAACACTGAAAAGTTATTTCTACTTAACATCAAACAGTAAAAATAAACTGGAATTAAAGGCAAGTCAAGATGTCCGTATTATGGTATGCTATGCAAAAAATCAAGGGAGTTTTTGAAGCAATGGGAAACAGGGATGGTTCCAATTTTTTTGAAAATTGCTTTTACCATTAAGCCATTTATTTTAGAAACTGGTAATAAACAACTGCAAAAAACAACAAAAAAATAAACAGGATAATTGATAAAGTGTTTTGCAATTTTCTTAATCTTCTCGCACGTTCTGATGGTGCGTTAACAATTTCAAACTGGTTATAATATATCCACCGGCGCAAATTTTTTCTGCGGGATGCTTTGAACAATATAAATACTTTAACGCCTGTAAGTAAAACAAGAAGTAACAAAAACAATGATATAAAAAATATTGGCTGGTTCATCTGTATATAGTTATTAAACGGCTATAGCGATACAAAAATCAACTGAAACGATTCTTACAAATCTATTGGATAATGAATTATGCCGGATTAAACTCAATGATCTTGTAAGCACGCTCATATTGAATATGCATATCAAAAAAAATATAGCAATCCTTCCGGCATCAGCGTTTTTCCTTTATTATTTTAAGAATAAAGCTGCTAAAAATGCTAAAACTATACTGTGTAAAATTTTGTGAATGGTAACGAACTAATTGTTGATTTGAAAGCAAAAGGCAATTCCATTAACCAAACCCGTCAAAATAGTACCAATTGAACAATTTTTAGTACCGATTGCGATATTTCTGTATCGGCTAAATGATAAACTTACACATCTGAAAAAAATCAAAAAAACTTTTGCAGATAAAACTATGAAAAATGAAAACATAAACCATCAGCCTACCACATCATTAAGTAGCAAAGCATTTGTCATAGGCATAACCAAAGAACAAACATTTGAATATTTCTTTCGCAAGTATTACTCTGTACTTTGTTTTTTTGCACAATCCATCATTCATAATGAAGAAGAAGCTAAAGACATTGTACAGGATTGTTTTGTGAAATTGTGGGAGGACAATAACATTACAGCGAAAGCTGATAACATAAAATCATTTTTGTATGCAATGGTACGCAACCGTTGTATAGATTATACGAGGAAGCAAGAAGTAAGAAAGAAAGCTGTTATCCATCTGCGCCCTGTTGAAAAAGCCGAAGTTTTTTTTGATGAGCTGGCCTTTACAGAAATGGTAAACCTGACGTTAAAGCATGTAGAACAACTGCCGTTAAGAAGTAAAATCATTATGAAAAAATATTTTTTTCAAAGCAAGCGCCATAAAAAAATTGCTGATGAACTATCAAGTTCTGAAAATGCTATTCAAATACAAAAAAACAGAATAATAAAACTATTAAGAAAAAAATTACTTAAGAATGGAATACAATACAAATAGACATCGTAATAATGCAAAGGCCTTCCGGCACCAGCGTTTTTCTTTTGCTACTTTTCTTTTGTGGCGCCCGCAAAAAGAAAAGTAGCGCCGTACAGTGTTCATCTGTAACGGTGGCTACTTAAAATAAAACTGTTTTATATTATTCCGTCGTCGGCCATGGAATAATAATTTTCACTGCTGATAATAATATGATCGAGCAGGATAATGTCCATAAACCGTGCAGCATTTTTTATTTTTTGCGTCAGGGCTTCATCCTGCCTGCTCGGTGTGAGGTTGCCGCTTGGATGGGAATGCGAGAGTATTAAACCCGAAGCCGCCAATTTCAAAGCTGTAGCTAATATCAGGCGGGTATCGGCAACCGTTCCGGTTATGCCGCCTGTTGAATGCATATTCACAGCGATGGCTTTTTTTGCATTGTTGAGATAGAGCACACAAAACTGTTCCTGTAATTCAAGGATATTTTTATTATAATAGTTGCACAATATATCATACGCATCTTTTGAACTTTTGATAACCGGACGTTCAGAAGGTTTCACCTTTGATTTATAGATAACTTCCACTTCAGCGACCTTAGCGCATTTTATTTTTCCTGTCGTTACTGCCTGCATATTTTCCATACTATAGCGTTTATTTTTTCCTGTTTTTCGTTTTAATATGCGCCTGTTTTTATAGCGGCGGCGCTCCCGCATTCAAGGATTATTTTAAAAACCCTTGCTGTTTTATATTGCGTAACCATTGATTAGCAAAAGCGGTGTGTGCTTCCTGCCATGCCGGTTTATAGGTAGTTACAGTATTGTTTTCTATGCAAACACTTTCTTCATAAATACCTAAATTATCCTGCTGAAACATTTGCGGATAAATGCTAATGCTGTCAAAATCTTTCTCGTCTCTGCGATTATCCACTACGATAAAAACCATTTCGGGGTCGCGCATCGAATCGCCATTTTGTTCATAATAGTGAGCAAGGCTGTATAACTGCGCTTTGCCATAAGGTGTATTGATTAATGTTCCGATTTGTTCCATTACCAACGGCATAAAGCCTTCACTTGTAAATTTGATATAATCTTTTACGCCCATCCGGTTTAACAGCTTGCAAAGAATTCTTGCAGCTTCTTTATTTATCTTTTTCATCTTGCTTTGTTTTAATCTTCCAAAATGTTTGCTTCCTGTTTCCGTTTAATAGTTTCACTGCCGTATTTGGCTTTGATTTCAGGGAGTGTTTTATTGCCACCTCGTGTTTTATACAATTCACTGTGGTAATACCAAGCGCCTTTTTTATGCGCAAAAAATAATCCCGCTTCTTTTAGCTCTTTGCGTACCGGGTAGGTATTGCCTGTTACCCACATCCAATGCCCTACCGCTTCAATAATGATTTCAGGCAGGTGTATAATTTGTTCGATTACTCTACGGTATTCTTCGGAGAATTTTATAGCAGTGTCGGCTTCTTCATCGCTCATGCCTTCGCCTTTGGCTATATGTGCGCAGGCATAACTGTATTCACGGTTTATTTCCTGCATGGTAGCCGTGTCGCCGCCTGCATCGGGATGGTTTTCTTTTGCTAATTTTTTATACTGCGCCTTTACTTCGTCTATTGTTGTGCAATCTTTAAAGTATTTCATATCCTTTCTTTTTTAAGGTTAAAGGGTTTGAGTTGAAAGCGTTTAAAATGGCAGGTCGTCGCCTGTTTCACCGGCAGCGGTTGCGGTATTGCTTTCGTTTGTATCAGCTTCCTTTTTGCCGGTACTTTTGCCATGCAGTTTGATATTGTTTACATGCATGGCAAGCGCAGCAATGGTTTTGCATTCCATGTTTTCCCATGTGTCAAGATTGATGCGGCCGTTTAGCTCTACAAGCGTGCCTTTGATTAAATGTTCCGCGATGGTTGTGTTAATCCAGTAAGCGCAGTTGAAATACCTTACTACCTTTTTTGCTTCGCTGTCATTCTTTGCTTTGTAGCTGTCATTCACAGCAATAGAAAAATTGACAACCTGTTTGTCATTCTTTGTTGTTCTTATTTCTGCGTTTTTAACTACGCGTCCTACTAAAGTTTCCATGACTTAAAATTTAATTGATGAATAAAAATTGATTACTGATTGAATAAAGTGAGTGAAGCGGCTTTGTTATAATTGATTTCCCTGTTGCCGCTGTGTTTCTGTACGAGGTGATACACTGTTATGTCCTCATTTAAATAAATTGCCCATGCACTGATTAAAGATTTTGAGCGGTTGTAATTTCTGCGGCGTTGTATCTGCCATGAAAGCCGCATCAGTTTTGAACGGTGTTCGTGCTGCATACGATGAAATTTTTTAATGTGACTTAATTTATTTTCTGTTCCCGGCTTAGCGCCTCGTCCTTTCTCTCGTAGCAACCCGGCCCTAAGGCAGGCAGGGATGAAAGCAAGGTTTTTACTTAAAAAAAATTTGACCGTGGAATAAAAAGCGGAGTGGTTTATGCCGCGAAAGCAAAAAAGCCCGACGAAGGCAGGGCGTGTTTTATTTAAGTAAAACCTGTGGCCAGCCGCAGTGTACGGAGGCGCAGACCTTGCTTTTGGCACAGCCTGCCAGGATCTTCGCGCAGGAAGGGATAGACGAGTATTCTCTTATTAAAATAAAATTAAAAAAGACTGGTATGGTGGCAGGTAAGTGAAAGACGGAATGTGTCCGCAGGTGGAGCGAAGCATGAGCGGCACGCGGCAATCATGCAGGAAAGAACTGCCTGCCTGCATACACCTTTGAAGCAAGCCAGCGGATGCGGGCTAATAAGAAAATAAAAAACCACCGCATGGGCTGATGGCTTCACATGAAAAGAAAGTATTCGTAAATATTAGCTGCTATGCATTTAAATTTGCTAAACTGGTGTAAAGCTTAAGGCATTCATTGAAGAAGAACATCAGCACCAATTTATTCCCATCATGCAGACGCTCTGGAAAAATGAAAGTTCAGATTAACACTGTTTGAAAGTGCCGTATTTTTTTTAAAAAATGATGTCAGGAAAGAAAACTATGTAAATTTGATTTCAAGGAAAACATACTGCTACTTTGTAACTTGATATCCTTAAAATTGATGGCCCTCATGTTTAAGATGCTGCATTGTTCAAAAAATAAAATATGAAAAAAAGTTTCCCTGTCTCAATCATCTTCTTGGCCCTTTTTTGCCTGTTGACATTCGTTTACGCAATTACACGATTCCGATACTTTTACCATGATGATGAAATGATAACCTTACGGTATGTAAGAAACTTTTTAAATCACAAAGGGCTGACATGGAACCCGGGCGAGAAAGTTGAAGGGTATACTAATTTTCTGCATCTGGTATTCTCTTCTTTGATTGTACGTCTAACTGGAGATTTTTTGCTCGCCCCCAGAGTTGTAAATTTTATATTTTTTGGCCTGATGATATTTTTTGCATTGTACTTATTCAATAGAAAATTTACGGGCACAAAAGAGAGGCAGCTGCTTTTATTGCTTTCATTTTTACTTATTGTTGCCACTTATCCGGGCATTATTATTTGGACATATGGCGGTCTGGAAACGGTGATGTACACATCCGTTTTATTCATGGCTTTTTCTTCGTTGCTGTATTTATCTACTGGTGTAAAAAACAGTATATGGTCAGGAGTATTGTTCACAGCAGCTGCAATGACGCGCCCTGATGGAATTATGTTCTTTGCACTAAGCGTCTGTTATTTATTTCTAATAAGCATAAAGCTTAAGAATTGGAAGCCATTCATTGCTTTTGTGCTAACATTTTTGCTTCTATTCGGCAGTTATTTTTTATGGCGTTATCTCTATTATGGGCAACTGCTTCCCAACACTTTTTATGCAAAAACAAATTTTACCGAAGAGAAGTTTTCCATAGGATTGAGGTACGTAAGCCGTTTTGCGGGTTCCATTATATTAGTAATCGTTGCCGTTATTTTTCTTTTATGGAAAAATACAGTGGTAATAAAAACATTGAGCGCGAAAGCAATATTGCTTTTATTGTCTGTATGTATGTATGGTGCCTATATTATTGTTTACGGAGGCGATCACATGCTAGGGTTTAGGTTTTTGATTCCACTGCTGCCATTAATTGCATTGCTTTGTGCTGAACTGTCTGTAAAATTATCCATGAAAGATCTTTATATAGCCACGGCTTTTTTAGCCGCTAATGTACTCTTCGTTTACACCTACAATCAGGATGAATTTAAAAATGCGGTAGTTACCGATCCTGCAGCCTACAATGGAGCTCTTGTTGGGAATTACCTTGAAACTACGTTGCCTAAAAATCTGCTTATAGCAACGAATTCAGCAGGGGCTATCCCTTTCTTTGCAAAAGATGACAGGTTTATTGATATGCTGGGATTATGTGATACAACGATATCACATCGTAAAAATATTCCTATGCTTGCACCCTGGCAACATGTACCCGGGCATGAGAAAGGTGATGGAAATTACGTTTTTAACCGCAAGCCTGATATCATCATTCTTGGCCCGTCGCATGGAACTGCTGATAAAGCCTGGTTCCTTTCCGACGATGAACTTCTCGCTAATCCACTTTTTAAAAAAGAATATAAAAAACAAGTAGTGCAAATTCCGGTGAGTTACCTTAAATTAAATTCCATGATTGTATTTCATGAAAACCTTGCTGTCGATAGCCTTACATTTACTTATTATAAACGCAATGTGAATAATATAAACGAGCTTATTCATTAACATCAGTCATGCAAAAAAATACGATTGGGATTTTACGCAAACCACCCATTTCATTTCTGAAATATTAATTAACCTTTATCGCACTGCTTTATTATAACTAAGTTGGCTGTAACCTGATGAGTAATGTACGTCTACTTATTTTATTTGACCGCTACTGGTGTATGTATTTACGTGATTATAGTCTTGAAGTCAACAAAAAACGCAGGTAATAAAAGAACCGTTTATTATTCTTTTGATCACTGCGTCTAATTGAAAAATAAATTTTGTTTTTGTTTCAATTGTTATAACTTTATTGAAAATACCATAAGCTCTGTTCAAAAATTATTTCCCTTTATTCCTATAACCAAATTAATTTTTATGAAATTTAAGCCCCTCTTTCATTTGTTTCTATTCACATCCAAAAGTTTGTCTGTAAAGCTTTCGGATCGTTAGTTACTAAAGACATAGTTGCGAATCCCGCATTCTTTATTCATCTCACTTATTATTATGAGATGTTTGTTAAAGCTGTTTTCCCCTGCATGGAATTTGAATTTTTTTACTATTAAATAAGCGATTAAATCAAAAACATGAAAACATCATTTACACTCATTTGCCTCCTGATAGGTTTGGGAGCTATGGCACAAGTAAAGCCTAACAAAAATGGCTATGTACACCCATTAATAACTGTCCAAAACCCTGTATATCTTACCTCTGTAAACA
>JAEWJV010000162.1 GCA_023386395.1 Bacteroidota bacterium | reverse complement strand
CACTTAGACCTCAGCAAAAAAACCGGAGCACCCATTGTTTATGGCCCAACTGCAAAGCCAGATTTTGAAGCCATTATTGCAACAGACGGGCAGGAATTTAAAGTTGGAAAAGTTGTATTCAAAATATTGCATACGCCTGGCCATACTATGGAAAGCACTTGTTATTTACTGAAAGATGAAAGCGGAGGAGATATTGGTTTGTTTTCGGGCGACACATTATTTATAGGCGATGTGGGGCGCCCCGATCTTGCACAGAAAGTAAACAGCGAGCTTACACAGGATAAACTGGCCGGTTATCTGTATGATTCTTTGCATAATAAAATTTTACCGCTGAATGATGACATTATTGTTTACCCTGCACACGGCGCCGGCAGCGCCTGCGGCAAAAACATGAGCAAGGAAACAACCGATACCCTGGGCCATCAGAAAAAAGTAAATTATGCTTTGCAGCCAATGAGTAAAGACGAATTCATAAAAGCTGTTACAAAAGACCTGGTAGCACCGCCGGCTTATTTTCCGTTGAATGTAATGATGAATATTCACGGTTACGAAAGCATTGATAAAGTGCTTGAAAAAGGACAGCATGCTTTCAGCCCTGATGCTTTTGAAACCGCAGCCAACGAAACTGGGGCACTGGTATTGGATACAAGAGAACCGCAGGTTTTTGCAAAGGGGTTTGTGCCCAACTCAATCAATATTGGTATTGATGGCAACTTTGCGCCGTGGGTGGGCACTTTAATTACCGATATTAAACAGCAAATTTTATTAGTAACGGATGAGGGCCGCGAAGAAGAAGTGATAACCAGGCTTGCCCGCGTGGGTTATGATAATACCATTGGTTATTTAAAAGGCGGCTTTGAAGCCTGGAAAAATGCAGGCAAGGAAACGGACAGTATCCGCTCCATTTCTGCTGATGAACTGGCCGATACTATTCAAAAAGACAATATCGAAATTATTGATGTGCGCAAAAAAAGCGAATATGACAGCGAGCATATTCTTGAAGCAGAAAATGCCCCGCTCGATTTTATAAACGACAGCATGGCGCAACTTGACAAGAACAAAACTTATTACGTGCATTGTGCAGGCGGGTACCGTTCTATGATATTTAATTCCGTTTTACGGGCAAGAGGATTCGATAATCTTGTTGACATAAAAGGCGGGTTTAAAGCTATAAAGGAAAGCAGTAAATTTAAACTGAGCGAATTTGTTTGCCCGACAACACAGTTATAACTATAAAACTTAAATGATTCTCTTATTAGACAAAGAGGCCACTCCCAGAAATGAGAGCGGCCTTTTATTTGGATAACAAAGAATGGAGCATTTTTTAATGACAGCTTACTGCATCAGCCTGCATTGCATTTGGTAATACGGGGCTTATATATGGAATGCCAAGGCCTAAGCCTCTTAATATTAAAAGCATACCCATAACGGTAAGAAAATAGGGCACCACCTGCTTCATCCGGTTTCGCACAGCAACATTTATACTCATACCAAAATATCCAAACAGGAACATAGCAGGCAAAGTGCCCAAACCAAACAAAGCCATAAACAAAACAGCGTTCAGGGTTGAACCGGTGGCCACGGCGCCCATTACGGCGAAATAAACCAACCCGCAAGGCAATAACCCGTTTGCCATGCCTAACAAAAACAATTCACTTATATTTCTTGCACGTAAAAATCTTCCAATAAGGTTTTGTATTAACAACTGAATTTTATTAAAACCGGGCAGATGCATTAAAGGCTTTTTAAAAATATATTGCAACACCGCAAGGATTATAATAATGCCTGCAATAATAGAAAACCATTGTTGTAAACCGGCTATGTATAACTGCCTGCCCATCAAACCAAATAATAAACCTATGATACTATAAGTAGTTATGCGGCCAAGGTTATATAAAACAACGCCGGCAATTTTTTTAGCTTGCCCCAAATGTTTTACAGGCAGTGAAAATGCAATGGTGCCGCACATGCCCACGCAATGAAAACTGCTGAATAAACCAAGCGCAAATGCTGATATAATTAACTGCCACATCATCTTGATATAATAAGCGGAAGCTCTTTATAATATTGCGTATTGCCGCTGCTCCAGAATAATTTGACCGTGTAATTTTCCCCCGGTATTTTTTTCTTATCAATTTCCATAATGCCATTGTCGTTGGCAATAAGCAGCATCTTAATATCATCAGCAGCTTTGGAGGCACAGTATAGCCATACATCGCCTTTTAATGAAAGTCCTCTAAGTTCTTCAGGCATTTGAATAATTACATTATCTGCCGTTTGCGATATGGCTACAGCACTTATTTTCGATGCCGCTTTTCTACCATCGATCTTATCCTGGTATTTCAGTTCCTGCGTATAATAATCTTCCGATACAAGATCAAATTTTTGCTGCGTGCATTTATACACCAGTGTTCCTATTAATACAGCAAAGCCAACAAATACAATGGTTAATTTATGTCCCCAGTTCATAGCTTAAATTTTTATTGAACAGGCCCTAAAAAGCTCGTTGTTTCTGTAAGGATTTTTTTATCACCTTCATACAAAGCCAGCTTTAATTCTGTTTTCCTGTTATGAATATCTTTTTTAGAAAGAATTAAAAAAAACGATCCGGAACCCTGGCCTTCTTTTGGCACATGTATGTATGGCTTACCAACAACCTGCACACTTCCATTCATGCTCACAATCTTTATGGTTAAAGGAATATCCTTATCAGTTTTATTCATCACTTTTATGTTGTATAAATTTGATACACTGTCTGCACCTTTTTCCTGGAACAACTGGCCGGGTGTACGCATAACTGTTACATCAATATCCTTTCTTGTAAACAGCAATACACTTAAAAGCGTAAGCACCAACAGGCATAAACCTGTATAAATTTTCATGCGGCTTGTATAATGCAAAGGCTCGCCCGTGGCAATGGAATTTTCAGATGCGTAACGAATTAAACCGCGTGGCTTATGAATCTTATCCATTACATCGTTGCAGGCATCAATACAGGCTGTGCAACCAACGCATTCCATCTGCACACCATCGCGGATATCTATGCCGGTGGGACAAACACGCACACATTGAAAGCAATCAATACAATCACCCAACTGTAATTCAGCAGGCTGATTCTTTCTCTTCATTCCACGCGGCTCTCCTCTTTTATAATCATAAGCAACAATCATTGAATTTTTATCAAGCAACACACTCTGCAATCTTCCATAAGGGCAAACCACCGTACAGGCCTGTTCCCTGAAAAATGCATATACACCATAAAAAACACCGCTGAAAATAAGTATGGATGAGAGGCCTGCTATGTGCTCACTCACCGGCTCTGTAATAGTCCTTTTCAAATCGTCTATACCAATAAGATATGCAAGAAAAAAATTGGCGATGATAAACGACAATACAAAAAACAATACGTGCTTCAGGCTTAGCTTAAAAATTTTATTGCCCGTCCAGGGCGCGTTTTTTAGAGCCTTTTGCTCATTGGCATTGCCCAGCACCATGAACTCAACTCTCCTGAACATCATTTCCATAAAATTGGTTTGCGGGCAGGCCCAGCCGCAAAACAATCTTCCGAATGCTGCTGTAAAAAGAATGATGAAGAAAATGAAAGTAATCATGGCTAAACCGAAGATGAAAAAATCCTGCGGCCAGAAAATTTTACCGAATACAATGAATTTGCCTTGCGGAATATTGAACATGAACAATGGCCTTCCATTGATCTTTACAAAAGGCAACCCGAAGAAAATAATAAAATACAGGTAGCTTAACCATTTGCGCATGGCATAAAGCTTCCCTTTGGGCTTCCATGCATAAATCCATTTTCGCTTGCCTTCTTTATCAACCGTTGCAAGGCTGTCGCGAAAGCTTTCGTTCGTACTCTTCTTATTTGTTATACCTGTATTCATTATGACTGTTTCACGAAAGCAGTTGTTGTTTTAACTGTACTGTCTTTTACGGCGCTGCTGTCAGCAGCAGGTGCGCTTGTCTCTTTGTATAAGCTTCCCTGCGGCTCTTTGGCCGTTGCAGGCTTTGTTCCATGCAGCGTCATTACATAACTTGATATTTGCTGAATCTGTAGCGGCGAATAATCATCTTTCCAGCTCTTCATGCCCTTGTCAGGCCAGCCGTAAGTGACGGTTTTAAACACATCTTTTATACTGCCGCCATGCAGCCAGTAATCATCAGTAAGGTTAGGTCC
>JAEWJV010000099.1 GCA_023386395.1 Bacteroidota bacterium | reverse complement strand
TTGAATGGAATCAAAAAAGCGGATGGCGTGATCTGCCGAGGCAACCTGTTGCGGTGTTGAATATAATGGCGTATGGTGGCCGGTAACAGTGCTGTTGCCATGCACCAGGTCGTACGACATCAAATTTACTTTGTCAATATAACGGCTAATCTTATCCCATTCAACAGATTCATGCAGAAAATTATCAAGCCCGCCGGCAGCAAAACTTATTTCATTCTTACTGCCAAGCGCCTTTCTGAGCTCCTTCATCAAAGCCGTAAAATTTTGTTTATCCTCCGGCAGGTATTGATGATCCGGATAGCCGGGAATAGCAGGATATTCCCAGTCAATGTCAATGCCATCTGTTTTAAAATAATCATTCAAATGTTTTACAGAAAGAGCAAAATCTTTTCTTCCTTTCTCAGTGGCAAATACCGGCGAGCAGGTTTTGCAGCCGCCCCATCCGCCAAGTGATAAAATAATTTTCAGCGATGGATTACGTTGTTTTAATTCAACAAGATGCCGAATGGTCAAGGTATCTTCCATTTTATCAACATGCAATTCATTGCCCTGCAAATGACAAAAGCTGAAAATAATATGGGTGAGCTTTTCAACCGGATAGGCGTCTATGGCGGTTGCATTGCCGGCATAATAGGCAATTACAGAAATCTTTTTTGACGCGGTTTGCGCATTTGCCATACAAGCGACTAATAAACCGGAAAGCAATAGTAATCTCTTCATAAAATTTATATTATGCTATGCAAGAATACAACATGCAGCCTGATATTAAAGCTGTTTATTTACAGGCGGATGATTTCCATAAATTTTAATCAATAAATAAATATGATTGATTCAACATCATAAAAAACGATTGATCATTAAGAGGCTATTTTAATTTTCTATTTAAATTGATTAAAGGCGTATCGATCAGACTTTTTTTCAGATGATGCAATTATATATTATCAATTAAAGCGTCAGGCCGTAGCATTAATTTTCATTAATTAAAACAGCTTCTTAATTTTAGAAAATATTTTGTACGACTAACAATTAAAACACCATGGCTGCAAATACAAAACGTTGCTTTGTTGTAATGGGTTTTGGTGTAAAAACCGATTACACCACCGGCCGCAAACTTGATCTGAATAAATCTTATCAATATCTTATAAAACCTGTGCTGGAAAAGAAAGGTTGGGAATGTATAAGGGCTGATGAAATTCCCAACACCGGCATGATAGACCTGCAGATGTACCTTGAATTATTGCAGGCTGATGTAGTGATCGCCGACCTTTCAACCACCAATGCCAATGCTGTATATGAGCTTGGTATAAGGCATGCCTTGCGCCCTTTTACAACTATCGTAATTGCAGAAGACAAGCTGGTTTACCCATTTGATCTTAATCATATTGCTATTACCAAATATACTCATCTCGGCGACTCCATTGATTATGGTGAGGCGGAAAGGTTTCATAGCGTGCTGGATGAATTGCTTGATGCCGCGGCCAATCATACACCGCCGCCAAGCGACAGCCCGGTATATACTTTTATATCCAATCTTATACCACCTAAGATCCAAAGTCATATCGACCGGATGATCAGCAGCGCTAAAACAGCAGTAGGCGCAGCAGTCGCCGATGAAGGTGCTGTAAAAACGCTTGCACTTATTTGCGATGAAGCGGAAGAAGCCTTAAAAGCAAAGAGGTTTACTGAGGCAAAAACATTATTTAATGCAGCATTAACGCTTAAGAAAAACGCTGACAAGAATAATATTTGTGTTGATCCTTATATTATTCAGCGGCTCACTTTAGCCACTTATAAAGCCGGTGAGCCTGACACCGTAACAGCATTGAATGAGGCACTTGAATTATTAAACCAGTTAAACCTTGATCATACAAACGATCCCGAAACCGTTGCGCTGGCAGGCAGCATAGAAAAGAAATTATATGAGAACGGCCAGGGCGAGGAACATCTTAAAAATGCTATCCTGTACAATGAACGTGGTTATTTTTTATTGAATAACCGCTACAACGCTATTAACCTGGCATATACTTTTAACTGCAGGGTTGATTCGACCCTGTATTCTAAAAAAGAAGATAAAATTGCTGATATGGTTTTTGCCAACCGCGTAAGGCAAAGGGTTTTGTTTATATGCGATAATGACTGGACAGAAATTGAAAAACGTGAAGCCGGCGAAACAGCAAGAACAGATGACGCAGCCAATGCAGATATTCAAAAGCAGAAAGATTATAACAATGAACAAAAATTCTGGATATTGGTAAACAAGGCAGAGGCTTATTTTGGGCTGGGGCGTTTTGATGAATACAGGCAAACTGTTGCACAGGCAGCAGCAATTGAACATGCAGACTGGATGATGCAAAGCTTCCGTGAGCAGGCAGATAAACTACAAGTGCTGCTTACAAAACATGGCAGCTTACTGGAAGAGCCATGGGTGTATAAGGAATAGTAATGAACGGAAAATATTACTAATATTCAGTTTATCGTGAGTTGTAAGATGTGGGTATTAAGAGAATGCGTGAATTTTATTCATCCTTCTATATTAACGATATATTATTCTCAGCATAGCACTAATT
>JAEWJV010000088.1 GCA_023386395.1 Bacteroidota bacterium | reverse complement strand
GAAAAGGGGTACTAACAAAGGGGTTTTTAAATATGTTATAAAGATTATGAAAGCGCATCATGCATATTTTAATTACAATCAACTGTCAATAGAAGAACTGGAGCAGTTCAATGAACAGGGGTATCTCATTATAAAAAATATACTTAAAGAGCAAGGGCTTCAACAAATGCGCAAAGAATGCATGACTGCATGGGACGCCGAAAAACTGGCTTTTGATCCTAACAAATCATGGTTGCAGAATTCTTTATTGGTAAATATTCATCATAGGGCAAAAACGGTCCGCGATTATTATTTTGAAGGCCCGTTGGTTGAAATTGCCAGCCAGTTAATTGGCCCGAATATTAAAGGTGCCACCTCGCAGTTAACATTTAAAATGAAAGGTAACACAAAACCTTTTGGCTGGCACCAGGATAATGGTTATGGTGAACTTGAACCTTATAATGCATTAACTACATTAACTGCATTGGATGATACTGACAGAGGAAACGGTTGTTTATGGCTGATTCCCGGCAGCCATAAAGGTGGGCAGGTTCGTGTAAACCAAACACAAGAGGAGAAGCAAAAAAAATCTGAGATTATTGTTGAAGCGGATGACGATCTTGCTGTGCCCATGGAAATGAAAGCAGGTGATGCATTGATCTTTAGTTGTTGGATGTTGCACAAATCAGATGGTAATTATTCGGAAGAGCGTGACAGAAGAATTTTGTTTCTGCGTTATGCAGATGCAGATGCTGTTGAAGTGTATAATGACCGTAAACCACGTCTTGGGCGATTGGTAAAAGGTAATACACTGTTTGAGGAAGTAAAAGTTTTTGAAGCTGATTTATAGCTCTTCACTTAATAATACTAACAAATTTTAACGAATATGCAAGCTCAATTAAAACATGTTATTTACAGGATATTAATCTTATCGGCAATAGCTAGTTCAGTGCAATTAAATGCGCAGGATTTAAATCATTTGTATAAAAGCGGGGACAATGGTTATGCATGTTTTCGCATTCCTGCAATAATTACCACAACAAAAGGCACTGTGCTTGCATTTGCTGAAGCAAGAAAAAATAATTGCGGTGATGCGGGTGATATTGATCTTGTTGTTAAACGTTCACTGGACGGAGGCAAAACCTGGAGCGACATAATAACGGTTTGGAACGATGCTGAAAACACCTGCGGCAATCCTGCGCCTGTTGTTGATCAAAAAACAGGAAGGATTATTTTACTGACAACATGGAACCTTGGAACAGATCATGAAAAACAAATTATTGAAGGAACAAGTAAAGACACCAGAAGGGTGTATGTATTGTCATCAGACGATGATGGTGTCACATGGTCAACGGCGAAAGAAATAACAAAGGATGTAAAGAAAGATAACTGGAGGTGGTATGCAACCGGCCCCGGCAATGGTATTCAAATAAGAAAAGGGAAATATAAAGGAAGACTGATTGTTGCCTGTGATAATGTAGATGGTGAGAAAAAAAATCAATCGCATGCCATCTATTCCGATGATGGCGGTAATACCTGGAAGCTTGGCAAACCGGCACCCCTTGGACAGGTAAATGAATCTACTGTTGCAGAGTTACCTAACGGAAATTTAATGCTGAACATGCGGCATCCGGGTAACGAGAAGATGCGGCAGGTTGCTTTGAGTAAAAACGGTGGTAAGAAATGGTACGATCAGCATAGCGATACCGCTTTGATTGAACCGGTTTGTCAGGCCAGTTTGATTACTTATATTTTCCCGAACAGGCAGGCACTTGTTGCATTTTCCAACCCGGCAAATCAAACGGCAAGAGTAAACATGACAATTAAACTCAGTTATGATAACGGCAAAACGTGGGCGAAACAAAAAGTACTCTATGCGGGTCCTTCGGCTTATTCAAACCTCGTGGTATTGCCAAACGGAGACCTTGGCTGTTTATATGAAGCAGGCCTTCAAAATCCTTATGAAGGAATTGTATTTGAAGAAATTCCGTTAGACAGTTTTCAATAAAAATATAATCAGCATCTTTTGCTTACAGCCACTACTTTAAAAGGCAACTGGGGCACTTTGTTATTGCCCATCAATAAAGATAACTCCATTGATTATGTAAGGCTGGCTGAGGAAATTGACTGCCTTATTGAAGCTAAAGTAGATGGGATTTATTCTAATGGTACAGCCGGCGAATTTCATAATCAGACTGAAGAAGAATTTAATAGGATCAATGAATTGCTGGCAGAAAAATGTCATCAGGCAAACATGGCTTTTCAGATTGGAGCAAGTCATCCGTCACCCATTATTTCTTTTGAAAGATTAAAAAGGTCAGCTGCATTAAACCCGGATGCTTTTCAAATTATATTGCCGGATTGGGTGACGACAACACAACTGGAGCAAATTGATTTTATCAAAGAAATGGTGGATTATGCAAATGGAGTTCCATTGATATTATACAACCCGCCACATGCAAAAAAGGTTTTGTCGCCAAAAGAATTACAAGTATTAAGTGAAGCAATTTCGCAGCTGATTGGAATTAAAGTAGCGGGTGGTGATGAGAATTGGTATCACAATATGCAATGGAGTATTGATAAATTATCGGTGTTTGTTGCAGGGCATTTTTTAGCAAGTGGATATGACAGAAAAATTGCATCAGGCGCTTATTCAAACGTTGCCTGCTTAAGTCCGGAAGGTGCGCAATGGTGGTGGCAACTAATGCAAACAAATATTGAAGCGGCACTGGAAATTGAGAAAAGAATTCTTCAGTTTTTTGATGAATGTATTATGCCTTTTAAAGAAGCAGGCTATTCAAATCCGGCGTTGGATAAATTATTGGCAGCAGCCGGTGGCTGGTCTGCTATCGGAACAAGATTACTCAGGCCTTTTAAATGGATTGCAGAAAGCGAAGTAAAACATGTTGCCAAAAAAGTAAAAAGTATTTTACCTGAATTTTTTTAAATGATTGTGCATTGATGTGTTTACAGACAATGGCGAATGGCATTGTTTTATACCTTATCGCTGGGAAAGGATTTTATATGCGCATTTAAAGAAGCTGATTTTGACAAATTTCCAACTAAAAAGACTTATTTAAGCAATAAAAAATTTATATGCGCATCACAGATATTAAAACAAGAATTGTACGGCAGTCATCTGAACTTTGGTATGCTCCTGCAAAAGTGCCCGCCAATTATACACCGCATTTTGATTTTCCGTTGACCACTATTTATACAGATGAAAATATAGAAGGTTATACAATGGATTATTGCCCGTTGGGACAAGGGCCTGCTTCAGCGCATGCCGTGCATGATATTTATTATCATCTTTTGATTGATAAAGATCCTTTGCTGCACGAATCTATCTGGCAGGAATTCAGAAAAATCCATCGGCATTTATACAATTTCAGAGAAGCGATCTGGGGCAACCTTGATGTTGCATTGTGGGATATAAAAGGAAAATTTACAGGCCTGCCCATTGCTGTGTTATTAGGAAAGTATCGTGATAAAGTTCCGGTTTATTCAAGCTGCCCGCCACAAACTGTTGAAACAGTTGAAGCCGTAGAAGAACAGGTTAAACTTAAAATACAACAAGGTTTTAAGGGTGTGAAACTGCAGTTATCCGGCGGTTCAAAAATTGATATTCCAAAACTTAGAAAAGCGAGAGAAGCAGCGGGTAATGATTTCCCTTTGATGCTTGATTCTTCTGCAGTATTAAGTTTTGAAGATGCATTGAAGATAGGGTATGAACTGGATGCATTAAAGTATGAATGGTTTGAAGAACCTTTTCCTGATGCACACATCCTTCAACTAAAAAAATTATCACAGTCAATACGCACACCTGTGCTTGCCGCTGAAACCGTTGGCCTGTTTGAATTACCACATTATATGATAGAAGGAGCGATTGATATTGTTAGGGGAGATGTACATCATAAAAGCGGTATTACCGGCGTAATGAAAGCAATCGCTATGTGCGAGTTGATGGGTTTTGAATTTGAGATTCATACAGCAGCCGCACCTTTGCTTGATGTTGCAAATTTGCATGTTGGTTGCGCAACGCATTTAACAAGATTTCTTGAATCACATCATCCCATGTTTCGTTTTGGTTTAAAAAATAATCCTTTAGAGATTAAAGAAGATGGTTGCCAATATTGTCCAACCGGTCCCGGTCTCGGTGTTGAAATTGACTGGAACTGGATAGATGATCATACTGTTCAAGTGATACAGGGCGATGGGTTTAAAAATTAAAACTTGTTCTACAATAAGTTAGAATTCCTACACAACTCTCTAGAGGTTGAATGCCCTCTTTAAGTTTTGGCCACAAAGTGCAAAAGACATAAGTGTCAATAGGAAAATAAATCTAAATGTAATTAAGTCAGGATTCTATTATTTCCAAGTTATATTGAGAGGTTATATTAACAGAGGTAAAATACCACAAAAATATTTGGCTATCCGGACGATTGTATTAATGGCCTATTTTGCGACCTCAACCCGCCAGAAGTTATAATCGATTTTGTACTGACAGGCATGGAGAGAATTCTATTTGTAATAGTTTCAGATGTTTGATTAACAACAGAATAGGAAAGCAGTTGATGCTTCAGTGTTTAACTTACAGTAAGTCTTTTTTGGAAGCTTCCATGCCTTCATTGCCATGCAAATGCTGTTGATTTTTTTATATCAAATCAAACCCTTTATCATCCTCTATTTTATGTGCCGCTTCAAACAATACATCAGGCCTTGTAATGTTTTTTCCATCTGTCAGAAACGCTTCCAGGTGCAGTATAAGATACCGTGCTTCTACAGGCGACGATTGCGGAGCAGCGGACTTAAAGCGATACAGGCAGAATAGGAAGAAGCAGGCGGGTCTTTTGCCCTTAAATCATGGCAAATAGCAACCAGCGTTATTTTATGTTATACTTATCTTTACCAAGCCTTTAGTTCTTTGTGTGTAAAAAATGGCTGCGCAAATCATGTACTTTAATAAAAACGCAATATTTAGTTGATTGATTTTTAAAAGAGTAGGGAAGTGGTTCTGTTCCCTCTCCCTCCGCTGAAAGCTATATTTCAACTTACTTCAATTAACTAAAAGCTCGTGAAACTTAAGTGTGACGGGCTTTTTGCATTTTTAGCACTTCTTTACTTTACGCGGTTTTACCCCATTTTACGGATAAGTTCCGTGAGCAATTCGTGTACCTAATCTAAATTGACAAATCGCTCACGGAATTTAACACAAAGCGCTTAAGGTTTTACCTTAAAAAGAAGCATAAGATGAAGCAGGGGAAATATCTATCTACCTGGGAATCACGGTTGATTCGTCCGTAACAAACCAATTTGAAAATATTCAAAAAGACATTTTTACCTGTTAAGCTTTACACGTTCAAAATATTATTTTTTCTTAATAAGCTTTCCTGATCTTATTTCCATCTTCGATATACATTTCGATTTTTTAAACTGGCAAAACGTTTTTTTTCTACTTTTAGATAACCAAATTTCAATAGTAGCGCTCTGTATTTATGAAACCTCATTTCCATAAAGTACCACAACCGTTAGAATCATCGTTCAGTATCCGCCGTGATTCTTCCTTTGGATCGTTATGGCATTATCATCCTGAACTGGAATTACATTATCTTATCAAGGGTGAAGGCGTTCGCTTTATTGGTGATAATATCAGTAACTTTTCTGATGGTGAAATTGTGCTGCTGGGAGAGAACCTGCCGCATAAATGGCATTGCAGGGAAAGTTGTAATGCTCAATATGGCGTTGAAGCGATTGTTCTTCATTTTTCATCAAATTTTATGGGCAATGATATGCTGTCGTTACCGGAAGCCCGCCTGCTACCCTTGCTTTTTGAAAAGGCAAAAATGGGAATGGTAATTACTAACCGGTCCCGTGACAGGCTTATTCCATTAATTGAAGCTGCATCAAAGGCGGAAGGCCTTGACCGGCTGATTGCTTTACTTTCTATCCTTAAAGTTTTATCTGAAGCAAAAGACTATTGCCAGGTTACCAAAGAAACAAGTTTTTATCAGTCTAATAAATATGAAACGGAACGTTTGAACCTGGTATATAGCTACACGATGGCCAATTATTCACAACCCATTACTTTGGAGCAGATAGCAGCCATCAGTAATCTTACAACAACTTCATTTTGCCGCTATTTTAAATTAATGACCAATAAAACCTATTACGATTTTCTTACCGAGATCCGCATTAGTCATGCCTGTCATTTTTTGATAGAAGATAAAATGTCTGTTGATCAGATTGCAGACAGGTGTGGGTTCTATAATATTTCTAATTTTTACCGGCAATTTAAAAAAGTAATTGGCATAACACCTTTAACTTATAAACGGGAGTACCTGATGAACTGAAAACCGCAATAAAAAGTTTTCTCTTACTGAATAAGCCTTTTTAAATTATTGTACTTGCTCATTATGAAATTGGACTGATGGCTAACTCTTCACTGAGAAGATGATATTCATCATAAAGATGATCCACTTTATCTTTTACCGCTGAAGTAAAAGCTTCTGTACTGGTTCTTGAAAAAGTGGAAATATTAAATCCGCGTTTTTGAAGATAATATTTAGCAACTACAGGATAAGCATAATGAATAACCTCCATGTTGTCAGTTAAAAATTGTTGTGCTTTATTTACGTTTCCGGTAGCGTTAATGTTGTCAAAGTGATCGCACAACCACACAATCAGTTCAGGAAAAAAATTACCCTGTATGCACGAAAGGCCTGCTGCCCCGGCTTTTAAAGAAGCTACGGCATTTACCGCATAAGCATCATATAAACCGAATGTATCAATGCCGCTTGTTACTTTCAATTTCTCTTTTACCATTTCTATATCAAGACAAGTGTCTTTGTGGTATATGATTCTGCCGGTAGCCACAAATTTTTCAAGTTGCTTTGCCGACAATAATCTTTTATACGGCTCAGGGCATTCGTAAAATCCAAGCGGTATTTTGCCGGTAAGATCGAATAGTTCAAAAACCCGCTCATCAAAAATTTCATTGCTTTCATTTTCTCCGGCAATAAGGCTTGTAATTATAATAACAGCTTTAACGCCGGTGTCAGATATCTTTCTTACAAAACCGGCCTGCGCGGCTATTGTTGTTCCAAAATTGCCAACCGCCACCACTGGTACTTTTCCACCTGCAACTTTTATTGTATGCTTTACAATCTGCAATTTTTCTTCATCGCTTAAATGAAATGTTTCACTGGACTGGCAATTAGCAAATAACCCCTTTGCACCTGCCTGCATATAAAATTCTGTTAGCATGGTAAGGCCGTCAAAATCAATTCTCCCATCATCTTTAAATGGGGTTAACATAACAGGTATGAACTTCCGTTCAGCATTTTCTTTCATTCGTGCATATTTAATTTTTCAATGGCCTCATGTAACCTCGCTATGTACATTCCCCTTGTGAGTAAATTATCATGCTCGGTTTCATTGAATATTTTTTTGTCTTTGAGTTTTTAAAAGCGCCAGGGCAGTGAAATTTTCGATTGCTTTTTAATTAAGGATTTGCAATTGCTTGCTCTCACAAAATAAAACACTAAGAAGGGGTTTTCTTTTCCTAATCTTATCAATCAAGTGTAGCATCTTGTCATAAGTGTTCAAAAAATTTCTGAAGCCAAAAAATTGAAAGTATTTTTCGGAACTTTTTACAATGCCATATAATAACTATACATTTTATAATTGAGGCCGTTGTTAAGTTAAGCGTTAGTTGTCAGTGGTGAATAGCGGTGGATTTCTGTAAACGTGGCCTTTACCCACAACGGCCATTCACTGCTCATTTTAAATGCGACAATTTACAATTGACATAACACTACTATCGATTATGTTAGGCGACAGAAATTTTATAAAATGAAACCGAGCATGATAATTTTTTCTCACACAGGACAATATGAGCGAGGTTCCATGAGACAACTAAAAAACAAACTTGTACGAATGAAAAGAACATTTTTTTTAAAGCAAATAAGCCTTCTTTTTTTTGTATTCTTTATACAATGCAATTGTTTTTCAAACGCTTTAATTACCGGAAAAATGAAAACCATTAATCAATTGGATTCTTTTCCGCTTAAAGGTTATTTTTTCGGAGACGACCAATCTTATCCTGAATGCCATGCCTCCACTATCATCCATTTAAAAAGCGGCGCATTTATGGCAGCATGGTTTGGCGGTACGGAAGAAAAAAATGATGATGTTGGTATATGGATAACAACAGGAAAGCCCGGCGCCTGGAGCAAAACATTTGAAGTTGCAAAAATTAATAATACACCGCATTGGAACCCGGTTTTATTCCAGTCGCAGGAAGGAAGGATTTATCTTTTCTTCAAAGCAGGGAAAGAAATTCCCCAATGGGAAACCTGGTTAAAGACTTCAGATGATGAAGGTAAAACATGGTCAGAGGCTACGGAATTGGTTAAAGGTGATCATGGCGGCCGCGGTCCTGTTCGAAATAAGATGATCATATTGTCCAATGGTACATGGCTCGCCGGTGCTTCTAATGAGCAAGGTATGTGGAATGCTTTTTTCGACCGCAGCGAAGATGAAGGCAAAACATGGGAAGCTACACCGTACCTGCAGCTTGATCGTAAGGAAATAACAGGCAAAGGAATTATACAACCCACGCTCTGGGAATCAGCGCCCGGACAGGTACACGCACTGCTGAGAAGTACGGCAGGCGTAATATGCCGCAGCGATTCCAAAGATTATGGCAAAACATGGTCGCCTGTTTACAAAACTTCTTTGCCTAATCCCAACAGCGGTATTGATGTGGCTAAATTATCGGATGGCACATTGGTATTGGCCTATAATCCAACAACAAAAAACTGGGGTTCACGGGGTAAACT
>JAEWJV010000056.1 GCA_023386395.1 Bacteroidota bacterium | reverse complement strand
CTTTTCATCCGGGCCAACACCGCGAAAGGTTTGGTTGAAATAACCAACACTTAAATCAGGCAACAACTTTGAGCGTTCCAATTTCGTGGTTGCTGCTGCAATTTTTTCCTGCTGCTGGTAAACCTGTAATAACGGGTGTTGTGCCAGCGCTGAACTGTCTAGAATTGCAGGAATAGTTGCGGCGATTGTATCGGCGCCTGGTTCAACATTATTATTTGTATTTAATAGATACTGAAACCGGGCTTTTGTTACCTCCATTTGTTGTTGTAATGAATGCAGTTGCAATTGAATATTTCCGCGTTGCGTTTCTGCTGTTGTTTTCTCCAGTATATTGCTTTCACCGGTTTTTAAACGCAGAACTGCTTTGTTTAGGAATACTGCATAATTGCTGTCAGCGCTTAATAACAATTTTTCTTTTTCTTTTTGTATGACGAACTGATAAAAAGCCTGCGTAACTTCTTTTTTTATTTCCTGCTGCTGCAATGTTTTATTTAATAATGCATTTTGCAGTTCTTCTTCATATACTTTCCTCTGATTGGAGTAAACGGTTGGGAAATTTATAGACTGGCTAATGCTGAAGCGATTATCAAAATAAGCGCTGTTCACCTGCCCGAATTCTGCTGCTACATTCGTTTGCGGTATCATCGCTGATGATTTAATTAATGCTTGCTGATACTTTGCTTTCAGCATTTCATTTTTAACAGCAAGATTATTTTTCAACGCTGTATCAATAGCATCCTGTAATGATATTTTTGTTTGGGCTTCAGCATGCAATCCTGTTGCACACATTGCAATTATTAATAAAATCAAGACCTTCATAGAAGAGATTTTTGTTTTCTGTTTCTTTCCTTTAAATGCCACAAACAATACCGGCAGGACAAATAAGGTGAGAAACGTTGCTGTAAGTAATCCGCCAATAACAACGGTTGCCAAAGGTCTTTGAACTTCAGCACCAGCGCCGGTGCTTAATGCCATCGGCAGGAAACCCAGTGATGCAACAGAAGCGGTCATCAATACGGGCCGCAACCGCAGTCTTGTGCCATTCATTACAATATGATAAATGTTGGTATAACCATATTCTTTTTGACGATTGAATTCAGCTATCAATACAATTCCATTCAATACGGCAACACCAAATAATGCAATAAACCCAACACCAGCACTGATGCTAAAAGGCAATCCACGCAGTGCTAAAAAACACACACCGCCAATGGCAGATAAGGGAATAGCTGTATAAATTAGTAACCCTTGTTTAACTGACTTCAATGCAAAAAACAATAAGAGAAATATCATTATCAATGATGCAGGCACTGCAACACTTAAGCGCTTTTTAGCAGCAATTAAATTTTCAAATTCGCCGCCGTATGTAACGTAATAACCCGGTGGTAGTTTTAATTGTGTATTTACTTTTTGTTGCAGTTCATTTACGATGCTTTGTACATCGCGGCCTTTTACATTAAAACCCACGACAATTCTTCTGTGGCTGTCTTCCCTTTGTATTTGATTAGGGCCATTTATAATCTGCACATCAGCTAACTGGTATAAAGGCACCTGTGTACCATTAGGGGCCGGTATTAAAAGATGCTGAACATTCCCCAGATTCCGCCTGCCGTTTGGCTCCAGTTTTACTACCAGGTCAAAGCGCTTCTCGCCTTCAAACACAAGCCCGGCGCTCTTTCCGGCAAATGCAGCATTCAATACATCATTCACATCACTGATGTTTAAATTATATTGGGCAATCGCATTGCGATTATATTTTACAATGATCTGCGGCATGCCTGTAACCGGCTCAATATATAAATCGCTGCTGCCCCTTACACTGCTTACAATCTTTGCAAGCTTCTGCGCATTAGTTGCCAGTACATTCAGGTCTTCACCAAAAATTTTACAAACAACGTCTTGTCTTGCACCTGTCATTAACTCGTTAAACCGCATTTGAACAGGATATTGAAAACTGGTGGTGATACCGGGCACCGCGTCCAATGCTTTAGTCATCGTATCGGCAAGGTCATCAAATGAATTTGCGGTTGTCCATTCTTATTTATCTTTCAATATCACCATCATATCCGTTGCTTCCATAGGCATCGGGTCTGTCGGCACTTCGCCACTACCAATCTTTGTAACCACTTTTTCCACTTCCGGAAACTGCATTAAAATATGCGCTGCCTGTTGTGTGCTGTTAATGGTTGTATTAAGATTGCTGCCTGTAAGCACTCTTGTATCAACAGCAAAATCGCCTTCTTCAATTTGCGGGATAAATTCACCGCCAAGGCGGTTAAAAATGATAATGGCAATAACAAACATTACCACAGCAACGCCTACAACAGTTTTAGGATAACGCAATACTTTTTTTAATGTTCGCTGATAAACATTTTCGAGGCCGAGCATTATTTTATCCGAAATATTTTGCCGCGTTTTTACTCTTTTGCTCAACACTAATGAGCTCATCATGGGAATGTAAGTGAGCGAAAGAATAAATGCGCCAAGCAGGGCAAACGCAACCGTTTGTGCCATTGGCCTGAACATCTTGCCTTCAATGCCTTGTAAGGTGAAGATGGGAACGTAAACAATCAGGATGATGATTTGCCCAAATACGGCGCTGTTCATCATTTTGCCGGCGGCATCATTTACAATGCCATTCATTTCAGACTGTGTTATTTTGGTTGACGTGGCGAGTTTGTGGCTATGCGCTATGTGATGCATCACGGCTTCAACAATAATCACAGCACCATCTACTATCAATCCAAAATCCAAAGCACCCAAACTCATCAGGTTACCGCTGACACCAAATACATTCATAAGTATAATGGCAAACAACATGGATAAAGGAATAACTGAGGCAACGAGCAAACCGGCGCGCATGTTTCCCAGAAAAAGAACGAGGATAAACACAACAATAATGGCGCCTTCAATCAAATTTTTTTCAACCGTATGAATGGCATTGTTCACCATCTTTGTCCTGTCGAGAAAAGGTTCTATCACCACACCTTCGGGTAAAGTTTTTTGTATGCCTGCAACTTTTTCCTTTACATTCCTGATAACTTCATTGCTGTTTGCACCTTTCAGCATCATTACAATAGCGCCGGACACTTCGCCTTTATCATCATAACACATTGCACCGTACCGCGTAGCATAACCAAGCTGCACTTTCGCCACATCGCGTATAAATAATGGTGTTCCGCTGTTGCCGGTTTTAATAGTGATGTTACTGATATCATCAACTGAACTCACCATGCCTTCACTTCTGATAAATAAAACAGCCGGGCCTTTTTCAATGTAAGCGCCGCCAGTGTTTTGATTGTTGTTCTGCAGAGCATTAAAAACATCGGTGATGTTGATGTTGTAAGATTTTAATTTGTTCGGGTCAACAGCTACTTCATATTGCTTAAGATTACCGCCAAAACTGCTTACCTCAGCAACACCTTTTACACCTAACAGCTGCCGGCGGACAATCCAATCCTGTATCGTTCTTAACTGCATTTTATCATACTTATTCTCATATCCTTTTTTAGGGTGAACTACATATTGATATATCTCTCCAAGTCCTGTTGTAATAGGCCCCAATGCCGGTGTGCCAATGCCCGGCGGAATTTGCGTTTGCACCTGCTGCAAACGCTCAGCAACCTGCTGTCTTGCCCAATACACATCCACATCATCATTAAAAATGATGGTAACAATGGACAGGCCGGCACGTGAAAAACTTCTTATTCGTTCCAGCCCGCTAATATTACTGTTGGCAAGTTCAATGGGAAACGTTACCAGGTTTTCAATATCGGTTGCTCCAAAGGCGGGCGCTGTAGTTATAACCTGCACCTGGTTATTCGTTATATCGGGCACCGCGTCAATTGGCAGTTGCTGTACCTGGAAAATTCCGTAGATAACCAACGCCATAACAAAGAGCCCGATAATAAGTTTATTCCTTACGGAAAACTCAATTATCTTATTCAGCATAATTCTGTTCTGTTAATTCATGAGTTTGATTACTGATCAATCAAAGGCAGGCACATATAATGCATGCTATAGTTCTTTCAAATAAAAAATAAAAGAACTAACAGTTTTTGGGAGGTTGCCAGATGCTGGATCCGAACGAATAAGGAGAAAAAGATTGTATGTATTGAGGAAAATCTGTGGTAATTAGTTCAATCGGTTTTATAACAAAAAAAGATTGCGTCTGAATAAGGACGGTAGTTGAAATATTGTAGGCTACTGAGGGATTTTGTGCTTTAAAAGGCAGTTGCATATCTGCTGCTGCATCCGGGTTTTTGTCAACCGGTTTAAGATAATGTTCATCAATAAAGCTCCACAAAGTTTCATTTTTGTCACCTGCCTCATGCGCCTGTAAATGTTCAAATAATAGCGGCAGTTTTACAAATTGATAAAACTCTGTTGTTGTGAACAGGTAAATTAATAAGAATAATATTGAGATTAATTTCTTCAACGTTTTACAAAGTTAAAATCAGGGCCGAACTGCATTCATAATCAAAGTCATCATTCCACCTGATCCGCATCAGTCAAACAGCTTTTCGCCAGGCTAATTTCATGCTATAAAAATCTATATGAAAACAATAATTCCTCCCGTAGATTTTCAACGGTATCAGAAAATTCTTCCTTATATGCTGCGAAATTGACGGCAGATATTAAAACTGACCTGGTATTGCTGCAATCGGGTGGCGATTACATTAGCCATGCAGAACTTTAGCCAGCTTAAAAAAGATTATGGAAAAGAACAGCTGATGTTATTGCAATTTATTTCAGTTTTCCGTAAAAAAAGGAGATGTACTAAAAAGATTGAAAATTATATTCAACAATTATGAGCAATCGTAATTTTAGATTCATTAGGTTCTTTACATCTGCTGACAAGATTACCGTTTTAATTAATCAGTTATTTCCTGGCAATTAAAAAAGGTCGCTTTAGCGACCTTTTTTACACCATTGATAATCAAGTGCCCGGAACAGGAATCGAACCTGCACATCCGTGAAGATACCAGATTTTGAGTCTGACGCGTCTACCAATTCCGCCATCCGGGCTTTGAAAAGGAGTGCAATGTTACATCCTGAAATCAAACCAGCCAAACACTACTGGCAACATTTCTTTTTGGGGAAGAAAAAATTCCTGAACCAGCGGGTTATATGCTTTAATATTTTCATTGTGCTGCAAAGGTACAATATGGTTAACTCACCTCTTATGCAACCGGGTTCATTTATCGTTAAAAATAATCCATCGTAAAAACCCGTTACGTGTATTTTTCACACATCTTTGTTGCATAAACGATTGCCATGGCATTAACTGCTTCCTCTGCTCCCGCTTTCGCATCAAAGCCAAGATTAAGTTTTACGCAGATATTCAATATGAGTTTTGGTTTTTTTGGAATACAGTTCGGGTGGGATCTTCAGCGTGCCAACATGGGCCCTATTTATGAGTACCTGAAGGCATCACCGGAACAAATACCACTGTTATTCCTGGCAGCACCGCTTACAGGCTTAATCGTACAGCCCATTATCGGTTATATGAGCGACAGGACCTGGCATCCGCGCTGGGGCCGCAGGAGGCCTTATTTTTTTGTTGGGGCTTTATTAAGCGCTATCTGTTTATTTCTTATGCCCAACAGCGGCTCGTTATGGATGGCTGCCGGCTTGTTATGGATATTAGATACATCCGGCAATATTGCCATGGAACCTTTCAGGGTTTTTGTTGCAGACAAACTGCCTGAAAGCCAGCGTACGCAAGGCTTTGCCATGCAGAGCTTTTTAATTGGGCTGGGCGGAAGCATTGCATCGGCATTACCCTGGCTTATGTCGCACGTGTTTAATGTGCCGGGTATTTCATCAAACGGAGGAATTCCACCAACTGTTGAATTGGCTTTTTATGCAGGCGCGGCTATATTTTTCATAGCCGTTTTATACACCATTTTTACATCAAAAGAATATCCGCCTGTAGTTACTACGGCAGATAAAAAAATAGAAGAAAATAAAAAGGGTATCAGTCATGGTATTACAGAAATTACACATGCCATTAAAAATATGCCCCCAAAAATGAAGCGGCTTGCACTGGTGCAATTCTTTACATGGCCGGGATTATTCTTAATGTGGTTTTATTATAACACGGCTGTTGCAAGAAATATTTTTCATGCAACAGGTACTACTGATCCGCTTTATGCAAAGGGCATAGAATATGGCGGCTTAACCTTATCTTATTACAGTATCATATCTTTTTTATTCGCCTTGCTCATACCGGTCATTGCCAAAAGACTTGGCCGGAAAACCACGCATACATTGTGTTTGCTGTGTGGCGCGGTTGGTTTGATCTCTGTGCGGTTTGTAACGCAGCCCTATGAATTATATTTTTGTATGACAGGCGTTGGCATTGCCTGGAGCAGTATTCTTTCCATGCCATACGCCATGCTGGCCGGTGCTTTACCCGAAGATAAGATCGGCGTTTACATGGGCATCTTTAATTTCTTTATTGTATTGCCCGAAATAATTGCTTCCCTCTTTTTTGGCTGGATAATGGAACATTTCTTAAATAACGACAGGATGCTTGCCGTGCAAATCGGCGGAGCGCTTATGGTGCTCGCAGCCATTCTTTGTTATAGTTTAATTCATGAAAATAAATATGATTTAGCTGGTGATGCTGCTATGTATGAAACAGCAGATGACCGGCCCGTATAACAGATATTGACTACCTATATTTTTTAATTCTTGTTATGTATAAATTATTTACACCATTCCTTATTTGCATTGTTTACTGTTTATCATTATCAGCACAAACAATTGATGTTTATCCCACGCACTGGTGGGCAGGCATGAAGAATCCTGAATTGCAGTTAATGGTTCATTCGCCCAATATTGCAGCCAATATTCCCGTGATTAAAATGACGGAAGCCGGCATGCAACTGGCAGATGGCATTACCCTGAAAAAGATGGAGAGGGTTGAAAATCCAAACTATATTTTTTTTGATCTTGTAATTGATAAAGATGCAAAGCCGGGCAAACGCACTTTTAGTTTTGGAGAAGGCAAGCGAAAGGTGAGTATTAATTATGAATTGAAAGAAAGGCGCCAGGGCAACGGCACTGCTTTTGCACAGGGCGTTACTTCATCCGACTTTATTTATCTTTTAATGCCCGACCGTTTCAGCAATGGCGATACCACGAACGACCGCATTGCAGGCATGAAAGATCAGTCGCTCAACCGCGATTCTATTTTCCTGCGGCATGGTGGCGACTTACAGGGTGTTATCAATCACCTTGATTATTTAAAAGATATGGGTGTTACTTCTTTATGGATGACGCCGGTTATTGAAAATGATATGCCCAACCGCACTGAACATGGTTATGCTTTCACCAATCATTATAAAATTGAACCACGCATTGGCGGCGAAAAAGCTTACCTGCAATTAAGTGATGAACTGCATAAACGCGGTATGAAACTAATACAGGATGCAGTGTATAATCATGTTGGCCTGTATAATTTTTTTGTGGAGGATATGCCTTCAAAAGACTGGCTGCATCAATGGCCGCAATTCACACAAACCAGTTACAGGGAGCAGCCTTTGTTTGATCCGCATGCAGCGGAAACTGACAGGAAAAGATCAAGCGACGGATGGTTCACGCAGCAAATGCCCGACCTGAACCAATCCAATCCTTTAGTAGCAAATTTTTTAATTCAGCATGCTATTTATTCGGTAGAAGAGTTCGGAGTGGATGGCTGGCGCATTGATACGTATATCTATAACGACCTTGAGTTTATGAACCGCTGTAATAAAGCACTCACGGATGAATACCCGCATATAACCATGTTTGGTGAAGCCTGGGTGCATGGCACCGCGAATGAAGCTTACTTTGCAGAGAATAATATCAATACACCTTTTAAAAGTAACCTGCAGGGCATTACAGATTTTCAGTGTTTGTTTTATGGCATTCAGCCGGCAATGAATGAAGCTTTCGGATGGACCGATGGCGTAAATAAACTCTACACCACTTTAAGCAACGATTTCTTATACAAAGACCCAACACGCAATGTTATTTTTTTAGATAATCATGACCTCAGCCGCTGGTATTCTGTGGTGAATGAAAATTTGCAAAAAGATAAGATGGGCTTTATATGGCTGCTCACCTGCCGGGGCATTCCGCAAATGTATTATGGCGATGAAGTATTAATGAAAGGTGTTACCAATCCTGACGGCTGGGTGCGGCTTGATTTTCCGGGTGGATGGAATGGCGATAGTGCAAATGCTTTTACAGGAAAAAACTTAAATGCAGATCAGTTATCTGTTCAATCATTAATAAAAACGCTCGCAAACTTCAGGAAAAATTCTTCCGCTTTAAAAACCGGCAAGCTCATGCAATATTTACCGGTTGACGGGCTGTATGTTTACTTCAGGCATGATGAAAATCAAACTATCATGATCGTATTAAATACAAGCGACAAACAGCAAGCAGTTGATTTTTCAAAGTATGCTGAACGTATTTCAGGCTTTACAGGTGCAACGAATGTTTTGGATAATACTTCGCATGCAATCTCCTCTCCCATTACTATTGATTCATTGCAGGCATTGGTGTTTAAACTAAAGAAATGATTTTTTACGAAATTGAAAAATGATATAAAAAAAATGACGGCGTTTTGAAGACCGTCATTTTTATGAATGATTTGATTATTATTATAAGCCAAAAGCTTCTTTTATCTTATCAACATAATCAAGCTTTTCCCAGGTAAATAGTTCAACCGTTCTGGTAACCTTTTTGCCTTCAGGAGAAGTAAATGTTTTTTCAACTACTTCATTTTTACGGCCCATGTGGCCATAAGCTGCTGTTTCGCTGTAAATGGGGTTGCGCAGCTTTAAACGCTGTTCAATAAAGTATGGGCGAAGATCGAAAATGGCTTCTACCTTTTTGCTTATTTCACCATCGGTTAAACCAACTTTTGATGTGCCAAATGTTTTTACATTAATACTCGTTGGTTTTGCAACGCCTATGGCATAAGATACCTGTACAAGCGCTTCATCGCACACACCTGCCGCTACAAGGTTTTTTGCAATATGGCGTGTGGCATAAGCAGCAGAACGATCAACCTTGCTTGGGTCTTTGCCACTGAATGCACCACCGCCATGGGCGCCTTTACCGCCATAAGTATCAACAATAATCTTTCTGCCTGTCAAACCTGTATCGCCATGCGGGCCGCCGATTACGAACTTACCTGTTGGGTTAACATGATAAGTAATACTATCTGTAAATAAAGGTTTAAACTCAGGGTTCTTCTTTAATATTCTTGGTATAAGAATATCAAGCATATCCTGCTTAATTTTCTTAAGCATATTTTCTTCTGTGTCAAAATCATCATGCTGGGTTGATATTACAATAGCATCAATCCTTACAGGTTTGTTAGCATCAGAATACTCCATGGTAACCTGGCTTTTTGCATCAGGTCTTAAATAAGTAATGTCTTTGTTTTCACGGCGCAGTTCAGCCAGTTCAATCAAAAGCTTATGCGCAATATTTAATGCCAGCGGCATGTAATCTTCCGTTTCATTAATCGCGTAGCCAAACATCATGCCCTGGTCACCTGCGCCCTGGTCTTCTTTGCTGGCCCTGTCAACACCCTGGTTAATATCGGGCGACTGTTCGTGAATAGCGGAAAGCACACCACAGGAATGCGCTTCAAACATATACTCGCTTTTGGTATAACCAATTTTGCGAATAACGTTACGTGCTATATCCTGCACATCAAGATATGCCTTCGATTTTACTTCACCAGCCAGGATAACCTGGCCTGTTGTTACCAGCGTTTCGCAGGCAACTTTGCTGTTCTCATCAAACGCAAGAAAATTATCGATTAAAGCATCAGATATCTGGTCTGCAATTTTATCAGGATGTCCTTCAGATACACTTTCGGACGTAAATAAATAAGGCATATAATTTTTTTAGGAGTTGCAAATATAGTGTTATGCAGGAAAAATTATCCGGGCAATGAATACACTATATGTAACCGCATTTTGTACTGGCTGTTGTTATTGTTGCCACCGCCCAACCTGATCCGGCCTGTGGCAGGATAATTAAGCGAAGGCGATGAAATAGGTAGCGCGTATTGAAAAGTTTTATCGTAATAAATATATTGATTGTATGGGGCAGTTAACACCAGGTTATAAAGCGTATCGCTCTTTGTTATTATGTTTTGCACATACCTCGTAATATCAAAGCTGTAATTATACACGCCGTTCTTTAATCTTGGAGAAACGCCAAACTGTGTAAGGTTATTTATACTCCCGTTATATACGCTAACATCATAAGGTATAATAAACTGGTGTGCCGAATCTTTATTGTATGCAGCGAGGAAAAGGTTAGGTGGTGAAAGTAGTGTATCGTTAGATGCATAAGGCACCTGGTTCATCAATATTTCTGCGCGGTGCACAATTACATTTGGCATTCCCTTTACATTGGAAATATTAATAAAAGCGCGTGTGCCCGGGCTGGTTTGCATAAATACCAAATCCTGGTTACTGTCTGGCCTGTTTACATAAGAAGGAATTTCAGTGCCGCTGTAATCTCTTAAAATCGTATTGGAGCTGGCTGAAGTTAAAGCTTGTGGCAAAAATCTTTTAACCAGCGTGTCACCACCACCAAGTTTATGATAATACAATGAAAGCCGCGTAGTAGTGTCTGTAAGGTTCATGCGCATTAATGCCTGTCCTGTAGCTTCAGGCTCGACCATAATGCCTCGTAAATAGGTATAAAATGCAGAATCGCCGGTGTAGTAAGTAGCGCTGTCTAACCTGAGAATGTTTTCACCAAATGATTTATTTAACCTGATGCGAAGCTGATTAGTTGTTATTTCAGTAGCCGCCACACCTTTTATCGTATCAACATCATCAAGCCTGCGGATATCTACATATTTAGCGGTGTTAAATTCCGTAAGCTCCTGTCCTTTTATAAATTTTTTTGTATTAGCATATGAAGTCTTGCTGTTAAACAAATTTTCGGGATCCATGCTGTACACACGAAGGCTTAAAGGCTGCAATGAATCGCCCCAAACACCTTTGTATTTTAAAGATAAAACCACAGAATCTACCACGATACTATCTTTATTAATGCCGCGTGTAAAAGGGGAAGTTTCCGGCGCTACCTGGAAGTTGGCAGAAGCAGTGGTTTTTCCAAAAACGGGGTCGTTCACATAACCCAGCACATGATCGTCTGAAATGCTAACCGATATGGTATCAAAGCCAAGATTTTTTGTAGATACTTCAATAACAGTATCCTTTGTTATGACCCCATCAACCGGCGGAATTAAACCTGAACCAATGTCTGTGGTAATTATTTTGGTACAAGAAAACAGAACAATCAAAAAAAGTAAAGCACCCTGGAAAAACCTGGGCCGTAAATGAGGGTAATTCATGAAATTTTACTTCGACGCAAGCTCGTTATACAATTCTAAATACTCTGTTAAATCAGATTCTTTGCTATAAGGCAATATTTTTTTACCGCGTGATTTAGCAAATTCTTCAACAAGTTTTTTATCTATTTTTTCAGCGCCGAAAGTAATGGCATCTGCATAATGCGCACCGCCCCTGAACATGGC
>JAEWJV010000019.1 GCA_023386395.1 Bacteroidota bacterium | reverse complement strand
GAAGGGTAAGAATTTTTATGAGCTTAGTTTCAGCAACCTGGGCGGTTTGGTAATGCCCGTAATAATTGAATGGACTTATAAAGATGGGACCAAAGAAATACAGCGTGTGCCTGTAACGGTTTGGCTTAAAAATGAAAAGCAGTTCAGTAAAGTATTTATAAAAGACAAAGAAGTTAGTGGTATTCGTTTAGACCCTTACCGTGAAACGGCTGATATAAATGAAGAGAACCAAATGTGGCCGCAAATGCCTATGCCGTCTAAATTCCAGTTGTTTAAAATGCAGGGCAGCTTTGGTGCAAGAGGGCAGAGTGCAGGTGGCAATGCCATGCAGAAAGCAGGACAGAAATGATGACATGATTTATAATGCGCTCAAAGATTTAATTAATTATAGTTTTAAAATAATAAGGCTTCATTATACGAAGCCTTATTATTTTTGTTAGATAAAGTTTCTACATGTATAAAATTTTCAGCCTCTTAACCTTTGCCTCTTTTGTATTTATTAATGGCTATGCTCAAAAAAACCTGCAACCTGGGTATATTCTAAATAATAATAACGATACTATTTATGGTTTCATAGATTATAAAGAGTGGTTTAAAAACCCTGATAATATTTTATTTGCTCAATCAAAAGATGCCGGCTTACAAAAACTTGCAATCCGGGATATAAACGGGTTTAGCATAACCGGCAAGGAATTATATCATCGCTATACAGTGCATATCAGTATGAACAGGGACGTTGTTAATGCATCAACCACTAAAGATACAAATTCAAGTATAGCACCTGTGCTTTTGAAAATGTTATATGCAGGGAAATTCGTGCAATTGTTTTCTTATAAAGATGAAATAAAAACGAGGCTCTATGTTTTATCAGTAGGCGATACGGTTCCTGTAGAATTAAAAAATACAGAATATGTAGCAGACGGGCAGGTTAAAAGTGATAAGGAATACCAGGGAGTATTGTTAATGCTTGCAAAAAAATACGCAACAGGTAATACAACGCTGCAATTAAAAATCCCTGCAACAGGGTTTTATAAAGATGATATACTTAAGGTTCTTCACCAGATAAACGGCGCAACTTCCGCAAACAAACCTGAAGCCGGAATAGATAAGGACAAACCGAGAATAATAAGATTTTTTGCAGGTACCGGGCTTAATATGGCGCACATAAAAATTACAGGTAATAACCGTTATGCCGGTAAAACAGGCAACTCTTCTATAACCCCCTTAATTGGTGCAGGATTTGAAATTTTCTTAAATCCCTATATCGGCAAGCTATTTTTGAGAACTGATATTTCTTATTCAACTGCCAAAACCACTGCTGATACTTACGAAGAATTTTTTGCATCAAAAGAATATTATAACCTGAGTATAAAACAAAACACGCTTTCGATATACCAATTAATAAATTATAACCTGTATAACGGCAAAGAATTTAAATATTTTATTGGCGCAGGTGCAGGGTTCAACTTTTCTTCTTACCCGCAAAATGTACAAACATTTAGACGGGAATCTTCCAATGATACAACAATAGACATAAACAATAATTACTTTGCTTTTATAAAAAAGTTTTGGATGAATGGAATTGTGAGGACAGGTATATCCATTAAAAATATAAATGTTGCTCTTGCATATACAACCCTGGCAAATTTTACCAATTATGCTGGTTATGGTGCTAATATATCATCCTTTAGATTACAGGTAAATTATGAATTTTAAATTTAATAATCGGTATTCTTTTTTAGCTTTATAGTGCAATGTGTTATAGCTTGCAACTGCTTTTTCTTCATTTTAATATCATCGGTTCAAAAAATCATTATTCCAATTATTTTTGCCCCCTTATGCGTATTGCAGTAATTGAGCATGCAGAAAGCGGCGATTATCCCGAATACCTTTTTTCTTTAATCGAAGAGAAGGCCAGCCAGCATAGTTTCCAGATAAAACCCTGGAGCAATTCGGTGCCTGTATCCCAGCAACATATCAGTGAAAATGCCATTATTACTATTTCGCTTGATAATCATTCCTCCTTTTTCTTAAACTGGCTGTACCAGGTGAAAATCCCTTCTGTTATAAAAAAAATAAAAGCGGATGTTGTGGTTAACCTGAATGGCATAGCTTCTTCAAGAATAAAGACCCCGCAGCTAATTGCCGCCGGCCCGGATTTTTTGATGCAGGATACGAAACGCCCGAATAAAGTGATGAAATATGCCCATGGTCATTTTAATGTTTCCCAAAAAGCTGCGGTTAATATTTTAAGTTATTCAACAAAAGAATCAAACCTGCTTTTAAACACGCAGGGCAAAATTCAATACCTGCCTTTTACCGCGCCCGCTGTTTTCAGGACATTTGAATGGCATGAAAAAATAATGATAAAGGCGCAGTTTGCCGATAACAAAGAATATTTTATATCGGTTATTGAAGACGAGTCGCTGAACGATTTTGTGTTGCTGTTAAAAGGTTTTTCGCGGTTTAAAAAATGGCAGCAGAGCAACATGCAGTTAATCATTCTTCCAAAATACGACAGCTTCAGTGCTGAAATCCGCGATAAACATTCCACTTATAAATACCGGGATGACGTGCAATTGCTGGAAAATGCGGAAGAAAAAGAAATACCGCCATTATTTGCGTCAGCACATAGCTTTATCCATATTGCAGGCCAATTTCCGCAATTGTATATTTTATCTATTGCCATGCAATGCAGCCTTCCGGTTATTTCTTTTGAGGATGATGATGTAAAAGAATATGGTAATAACTGCGTTTTATTTTGTGATGAAAAAACAGATGAATCGCTTGGCAATAATTTAATTCAATTATATAAAGATGAAAACCTGCATGCGCAACTGAAAGAGGCTGCAGGCAAACAGGCTGCACAATTTAACAGGGTTGAATATGCCGATCAGCTCTGGCAATTGTTTGAAGCAAAAGCACAACATTAATTTTACTCAAAATTTTATGGAACAATCAACGATAACAATACAGGTAAATCTTGGTGAGGACAAAGTACCAAGCCAGATAGAATGGAACGCGAAAGGCACTACAGCACAGGATACACAGCAGGCCAAGGCTTTTTTACTTGCCTTATGGGATGGTAATGAAAAAACAGCCCTGCGTATAGACTTGTGGACAAAAGAAATGATGATAGATGAAATGGCCGATTTCTTTTATCAAACCTTATTTACCATGGCCGATACTTACAAGCGGGCAACACATCATGATGAGCTTTCTGATGACATGAAAGCGTTTGCCAAAACGTTTTATAATAAATTCAGGGAGAAATATTTGAATAAATAGTCCGGAAGCGGGTAAGAAGAATCGTTTCTTTTCTGATATTCCGGCTTTCTTAAAACAACAACTATGAATCTTGAACAACAGGTAATGGCTGAAATGAAAGATGCCATGAAAGCAAAAAATGAAGCGGCACTGCGTGGCCTTCGTGCTATTAAAGCTGAAATTATTAAAGCTAAAACAGAGCCCGGCGCCAACGGTGAATTGAATGAAGATACGGCATTAAAAATGCTGCAGAAAATGATGAAACAAAGGAAGGATTCGCTGGAGATTTATCAACAGCAAAATCGTGAAGACCTGGCTAAGAA
>JAEWJV010000648.1 GCA_023386395.1 Bacteroidota bacterium | reverse complement strand
AATCCATCCTAAAATCCACATGGCCGAAAACCCAAACCGCATCACGTTGCTGTTGCTTTTTGTTTTAGATATCTTTCTTATAATCCAGGTAATGATGCCAATTACCGGAACCCATATAAAGAAGATATAAGTTCCCCAAACCAGGATGCTTTGCCATCCGGCACTGATAATATATGGTTTGAAAGGAAGTAACCCCGTTACCGCTATGCCAATTCCAAATAAGGCGCCAACTATACTGATTAAAACGATGGCCAGGATGAAGTAAACAAATATCTTAATAATTATACCGATTATATTGCCTAATGTGCTGCCGCTTTTGCGGATCGTTGGGCCTGCTTCGGAAGAAAATTGTTTGCCCCGTTTGCCTATTTCACTCCCAACCTTTGCAGCCCTGTCACCCACTTCCTTTCCAAATTCCTTGGCACGTTCACCAAAACCTTCCATATCTTTCTGAATAGTATTTTTAATACTGTTTAAATCTACCTTTTCGCCTTTCATTTCAAGCTTATCTGAAGTAGTTACAGCTTCAGGTGTAATCAGCCAGAGAATAATATATATCAATACTGCACCTGGACTGAATGAAAGATTAATGAAGTTTGGAAAATTGAATGCGCCCCAATGATTCCAGTTAGTAACAAAAGACAAAAAAGGTACAATAAACAACAACCTTGGAATCCAAACGCTTACGCCGAAATAGGAAGAAAGCCCGCCACACACGCCACCGATTATTTTATTATCGGGGTCGCGGAAAAGGCGTTTACGATAAGATCCTATTTTTTCAGATGCTGAACTCGGAATAGCTACCCACAATATTAAATACACTATAAAGCCAAAGCCAAAACCCATTGTAAAAATGATAAACAGAATACGCACTACCAGTTTATCTATCCCGAAGTAATTGGCAAGCCCTGCGCACACACCACCAATAAGCTTATTGTTTTCATCTCTGTAAAACCTTTCCGGGCGAACAGATCCCTGGGTTTGAGAGCCTGCTTCGGAAGTAAAGGTCTTCTCTTCTTCTGTGCCGGAAGTTTTGCCGTTCTGAAAATCAACATCCTGTGCTTCAAAGTCTTCAGGCCGTCCGATGCTGTGCATTATTGTATCCACATCTGCATCTGTAATACAAGGCTGGCCTTTTTTCAGCTGCTCACTGAATAATTCGCCAATACGGCCTTCGATGTCATTTATAATTTCATCTCGGCCTTCCTCATTCGCAAAAAACTGCCTCAGGCTTTCGATATACCGCTTCAGCATTTCATAGGCGGTTTCCTCTATAGGAATTACGCGGCCCTGAAAATTTATATTGATTACCTTTTTCATTTTACTTTTAGTTTATTGGTTATTGTTGGGTGTTTGTTCAGGAAAAACAGGTTCATCGCTTTGAGCTGTTAGCGTTTGCACCGCTTCCGCAAGTTCTTTCCACGTGCGTTCCAGTTCGGCATAAAACTGTAAACCCTGATCAGTCATTAAAAAATATTTACGCGGCGGGCCTGAATTGCTTTCAACCCAGCGATAAGTTAAATAACCGGCATTTTTTAGCCTGGTTAATAAAGGATAAAGTGTACCTTCCAGGATCTGCAGATTTGCTCCTTTCATTTTATCAACAATATCACTTGGGTAAACTTCGCCCTGCTTTATAATTGATAAAATACAAAACTCCAGTACACCCTTTCTCATCTGGCTTTGTGTATTCTGAATATCCATACAAGAGTTTTTATTAATTGATGATACAAATCTATAGCTATTTTTAATACTATGCAATACATAATACTAAGTTTTTTAAGGTAATCTTTAAAGCAAATTATTGGCTATTGCATATTATACTGACAATCAATTAATTAGCATCGAGTAGCTTTTTTCCAATTTGATGAACGGCAAAATATCTTGATGGAATTATTCAGTTGAGGTTGTGGAAGCCTTGCTAAGACTATCTATAAGAGAAAATGTGCGTTGATTCGCTGCATTGTTGAGCGAATTGGCAATTCCTTTTTTCTCCGCAGCCGTAAGATGAAAGCTCAATGAAGCAGAAATAGTATTAGGAAGAGCCTCATAGCTAAAAGAAGTTTTATAAAGGTCATGGCCATAAGCATCCAGCATATAATTTACCTGGTCTTTCTCATAATAATCCTGCACATTAAACCAATTGTTTTGCAAAACAAAAACCGGCTTGGTTATTAACCCGATTATTGAATTCACTTCATAGGGCCGCGACCAATCTTCTGCCGGCCTGTCACGTATTTCAACCAAAACAACTTTTGATGTATTTGTTTTAAGCCAGTCTTTAAAAAAATCTATAAACCGCAGGCTTGTTTCATGCCCGAAATTATCCCGGAGCCCGCCATCCATTACATCTATTTCAGGCTCTGCAGGCATTTCTACGTTTGGTAATACAAAAGGAAATGTTGCATTCATTCTTAAAACTGTAAGAAATCGAATGTTACCGGGATTTTGGTTTGAAAAGAAAGATTGATAATCCAGCCCGTCTACATCATAAACGCCAAGATTATTTTGCATAAATGATGGCTTCATCATAAACTTCATTTGCTGAGTACCAATCACCATTTTGCGGCCATCTCTCGTAATGGCTGCATTAAAAATCATGGCAGGAATAATACCGCTGCTTTCCGGTTGCTGATAATTTTTCAGGCGCTTATTTAAAATACCATTTGTATTGGCATTCAGCTTTTGTTCAAATGCATAACCGCGATCGAGTATAAAAGAGTTTCCGTCGAAATTAAATTTCCCAAATGGCCCAATCATATCTCTTGCAACCAAAGATGTAAATACAGGGTTCAAAAGATCCTTACAAATATTGTCGATGTATTGTTGCTTTTGGAGAGATGAAATTTTTCCCTGCTGCTTTTGCAGGTAAAGTTCCCTGAAATAGGCAGCCCCGATCATGCCGCCTGAAGCGCCTGTGATCAATGCGCATTGGGAAAAAAAACTGCCATTGGTTAAAGTATCAAGCTTCGTTAATACATTCATGGTGAAAGCTGCGCTGCGGTTACCTCCGCCGCTTACATCAAGAATAAACATTACAGGCTTGCTCTCTTTTTGCTTTGCCTTCCAGTTATTTAATATTGAAATAAAAGCTATACTATCTTTTGCCACCGCATCTTTAGCAGTTAATGTATTAAGCGCTTCCCTGTTGTATTCAGGTTTTTCTTTAGTGTTATAATTTAATCCATACGCTTTATTTCGTGGATCAATTAATCTGTTTATAAACATCGAGTTCACTAACAAGTAAATTACAATCATCACAGGAAAGCTCCAGCTTCCCATAAAAAGTGATAAGGCGCCGGCCACGGCAATTAATATGGTAAAGAATAAAGTGATACTTGCTGCAGCGGGTATTTGCAGGTAACGGTTTTCTGCGAACAACCCTATTAAAAGCAATACAATAAATGCTATGAAAACCGCTTTCACCGCTTCAACATGATGACGTTTAAAAATTGAATTAATAAATTCCTGGCTATAGTGCTTAACGTTCCTGGGTTTGCGCAAACCGAGTGTGGCACTCAGAAAAAAATCAACACGCATCTCTCCCTTTTCAACTTTCGATCTTTTGATCATACGGGAAGCTCTTTCATATTTTTCATTGGCCGATGTGAAATCAGTGGCCATCTTCCTGTAAATCTTCCGGTCGGCACGAAAAAAATAACCAAATGCAATAGTGAGTGCTAAAACAAATCCGCCTAAAAAACCTCCCGTAAGTGATACAATTTCAAGTATTGATGATAGCTCTTCCGTTCGTTGATAGTCAATCGTAAAAAATAAATAACACAGCAGAAAAATGAAAGGGATAACAGCATTGTTTATGCAAAATTTTAAAAATGGCTGTGCTGTTGTTGCAAGAAATTTTATATGACGGCTATGCAGGATAAAGGTTGTAATGTTCCAGCTCATAATAAAAGCGCCCACTGCTAACCCGACAAAAAAAGCACTAAGGGCACTTACCTTTCCCAGGTACTCGGGAGCAAGCATTAAAGTGTCTGCTCCGTATGGTTTTAAAAAATGGCCGCCGATGGTTGCAAAAAGAATAGCCCAAAACAACAGTAAAACCTGGTAACGCCGAAAATGCAGGAACAACAGTTGCACTGGTAACGAATAAAAAAACCCTGCTAAATACTTTTTCATGTGCTGCTGTTCTTAAACACAAGCCGTAGAATGGATTTACTATTATGAAGATAAAATATTGAGGTTTAACTTATGCAAAAACTTATTTATAGCTGCAAGTGCTTATCTTTTTTTATAAACGGGAACGGTGCTGCAAGGTTCGCCATACATAATGCTTTTTACATAAGGCAATAATTTGGTGGTTATTTTTAAATAGGCGCTGTCTGGTATCTGCGTTTCTCCGCATCCTTTTACGACAACCCTTTTATCTCTGTATTCTTCGGCATTAATTGCATTAATGTTTTGCTGCAAAATGCTGTTAATAAGCTCTTCTTTATTTCCCAAAACAACATTTTTTGCAACAGGCTGAAGGTAAGTGGCAACAAGCATATAAGCCCAAACGGGTATAATGGCTTCTGCAGAGCAAAGAACAGCAACATTCATATTTTCAAAATCCTGCCAGTTTGTATTTTTTAAAGCTTCGCGAAAATCCTTTTCCCGTATAATTAGCCCCCGAAATAAATAATCTTTTAAATCGAATACTTTAATGGTTTCTTTAGGATACAAATCCTCGAGGTTAAGTGTAACAAGCCCGCTCGCTTCAACCCTGTTTACAATCATCGTCCCTGTTTCCATATTCTTTGTTTACAGCAAATTTACGAAACACCAATCCTATAAAAAACAAAGGCCGCCCAACCGGGCAGCCTTTGCAAAAATCTTTTGATTCTTTTAATAAAATTTAGAACGATAATCTTTTATGTCTGCCGCTTTGCGTAAGGCCGCTACAGCCTGTGAAGCCTGTTGCCTGAGCATTTGCTCTGTTTGCTGCTTCTGCATTTCTGCACTTTGACCCAGATTTGAAACACCCGAAACACCTTCTCCCTTTACTGCAAATACACCCATTTGCCCTGCAATCGGAGCACTTACTTTATTCAAAAGCTGCTTATTAAATGCTGCTCCAATAAATCTTGGCTCGGCGCCCAATGATGGTATTACGAAAGCAGAGAAATTAATACTGTCTGCTGTTTTAATTTCCCGCCCGGCGCTCTTTGCAATTTCTTCCAATGTAGAACCCTTTATTTTTTGAGCAAGAATTACCTGCGCTTTCTTTTCATTACGTACAATTGGCTCAACAACCTGCTGTGCGGCAGCCGGTGAAGCCAGCCCTTTCTTACTGATGCCCGTAACCATAGCAACAATATAATTATTGCCAATATTTACGGGATCTGAAACATCACCTGCTTTATGTTCATATATCCACCTTACCAGCTCCCTGCTTTCGCCAGGCCCGGCAATTGTAAAATCATTCTCTCTTATTTCCTGCGATGGCATTACCAGCAGCTTATCTTTTTTAGCATTGTCCTGGAAAGCCTGCGGCGTGCGGCTTGATGCTGCAAACTGGGATGCTGCATTACTTGCTGCATTATCTGTTTCAGCACTGGTTTCAATTGGCCTTGTTAAATAAGCAATATTATAACCGGTTTCACTTCCTTTCTGGCCGAGTATTTCAACATAATGATAGCCATAAGCTGTGTGAATAGTCTTTGTTTGTCCTATATGCCCGGTAAAAGCAAAATCATTAAAGTTTTCATCCATTTGGCCCGAAGGGAAATTGTCGTACCTGCCTCCGCTTGCTTTACTTCCCTGGTCGTCTGTATATCTAACCACAACCGAATCGAAAGGAACGCCCGATTTAACCAAAGCAATAGCGCTATCCAGCCTCTTTAAAGCTGCACTGTCATCCCTTACGCGAATAAGCGTTCCACTGTTTGGATCTTGCTGGTGTGTAGCTACCAGGATGTGACGGGCAGAGGCTGAATCTGGAATTTGCTGTTTAGCTACCATTTTGGCAATGGCATAACTGTTGCCGTCAAGATAAGGCCCATACACCTGGCCCGGTGCAAGCCTGAATAATGAATCTTTTATAGTTTGCTTTATTTCTTTTCCGCCAATTACACTATTGTAATAATTATTATTACCGGATGATTTTGTGCTCAAAAATGCCTTTTCATCGTTGGATGATGCAAGCTCTGGTTTAAGCTGTTCCATTTCATGACGAACCGCAGCAGAATCAGCGGCGCTTGGATTTGCGTTGAAGGAAACATAAGAAATAGTACGTGTTTCTTCATCCCGTTCAAATTGTGATGAATGCTTTTTTATATAAGCTTCCATATCAGCAGTAGAAACTTTAACTGCACTGTCTGCAATTGAACTGTACGGAACATATACATAAGATGCCTTTGCAATTGAATTGTTATCAGCATTCATTTTCTCGGTCATCCATTTGGGTATATAAATGGCGCCGGTTATAAGCGACTCGTATTTCTGCGCCTTCGTTTGCATAATTAACGGATCAATATATGCTTCGTTAAAGCTGGCAACATTGGGATCGGCGGAACGGTTCTTTAATTCGCCTATTTGTTTTTTAGCCGTATTCACATCATACATGCCCGTTTTAGGATCAGTAAAAAACTGCTGCATGAATTGGGGTGGATTGCTGCCAAACAACAAATCAGACTTTTCATTGCCGGTAACAGAAATACCAAGCTTTTCGGATTCCTGATCCATCAACGTTTGATTGATCATATAATCCCATACCTGCGGAATTAACATGCTGCGGGTGTACTGGCCGTTATTCATTTGTTCATAAAACGTTACTTTATGCTCAAAGTCTTCGTGCTCAATTGACTGGCCGTTAATTTTACCAATGGTAGTTCCCGAACCTGCAGATGCATGGCCTTTATTAAAAAAATAATCCTGCAGAATAAAAGCGAGCAGAGATATTGCAATCGCACCAAAAAGTATCCAGGCTGCTCTTTCCCTGATTTGTTGAATGAGTGACATAGTGATTTTTAAAGGATGGCAAAAATAGGGGAATTGAAGTTTTGAACAAATTGTGGATAACAAGCTTCCTTATATATTATTCATACTTTCAAGTATCCTAAACATTTTTCCGTGAAACGTAAATTCACATCACCCTGTTTATTTCATTGATTTTATGTGGGTAAACCTCATTTTTAATTTTTCCGGGCCTGCATAAATGGAGAATAAAAACAGGCATTTTCACCAGCGGCTGCTTTTTAAGCATTCTCAACACAATTTGTAAAATTGCTTCTAACATTTATAAACTGTGAATTGCTTCGGCCTAATTCCCACACCGGTTATATCAACACATGTTAAAATCTATTCAAAATACAGGCTGGTTGTATATTCTAATTGTGAAATTAATGTGGAATAACTATGGATAAGCTGCCTAAGTTTAACTTTGCCAGGTGTGAACAAATAAGTTTTAACCATATTCACACTTGTAATAGTAATAGGTTCTTTTATTAAAATATTAATATAAATATATTATGGCAGATATCAACATTAATGAAGCAGACGTTGAATTGAAAGGATTTGTTGATGTGAACATAGATCCGGCGCTCGACCTTTTTCATGAAATAGAAGTATTGAAAAAAGAAAAGAATGCCGTGGTGCTAGCGCATTATTACCAGGAACCTGATATACAGGATGTGGCCGATTATATCGGCGATAGCCTTGGGCTTGCCCAGCATGCCGCTAAAACCAGCGCAGATATGATTGTATTTGCCGGCGTGCATTTTATGGCTGAGACAGCTAAAATCCTTAACCCGTCAAAAAAAGTTGTGTTGCCCGACTTAAAGGCTGGCTGTTCTTTAGCCGATAGTGCTCCTGCGGCTGCGTTTAAAGCTTTTAAAGACCAGCATCCCGGCCATGTGGTAATCTCTTATATAAATTGCACGGCCGATATAAAAGCCATGAGCGATATCATCTGCACCAGCAGCAATGCGCAAAAGATTATTGAAAGTGTTCCCGCTCATCAGCCTATTATTTTTGCGCCTGATAAAAATCTCGGCGCTTATCTTATTAAAAAAACAGGAAGGAGTATGGTGCTGTGGAACGGCGCCTGCATGGTGCATGAAATTTTCAGCCAGCAAAAAATATTAAAGCTTAAAGCGCAGCATCCCGATGCAAAACTTATTGCACACCCGGAATGTGAAGAAGCAATACTGCAGTATGCGGATTATATAGGCAGTACTACGCAGCTTTTAAAATTTGCCGTAACAGATGCAGCCAATAAATTTATAGTGGCTACAGAAACCGGCATCCTACACCAGATGCAGAAAGATGCGCCTGGTAAAACTTTTATACCGGCCCCACCCGATAATATGTGTGCCTGCAACGATTGTCCGCACATGAAGCTGAATACGCTTGAAAAACTGTACCTGTGCATGGAATATGAACAGCCCGAAATTTTAATGGAGGAACAAATTAGACTGGCCGCTTTAAAACCTATACAAAGAATGCTGGAAATAAGCAAAGCTGCAGGGCTTGGCGGTTAAATATTTCTTTTAATAAAAAGGCGGATACAAATTTTGTATCCGCCTTTTTTATGCATAAGAAGTTTATTATAAATACCTGTCGCCTTTTTTCTTTTTTACTTCTGCTAAAAATTCTTTTACCTGTTGCTCTTTATCTTTTTTGCAAACTAATAATACGTCTTTGGTATCAACCACTATAAAATCTTCAAGGCCCTGCAGCACCAGTAATTTATTTTCTTCTGATGATATC
>JAEWJV010000630.1 GCA_023386395.1 Bacteroidota bacterium | reverse complement strand
CCGACAGGCAACCTTCTATACAGTAAATTTAAAAATTTATACATTTTATGGCTAAAACAGACATCAAGGTAACCCCATAACACGACAGGGTAATAATCGAACCGGCTAAAGCCGAAGAAAAAACTGCAGGCGGAATTATCATCCCTGACACTGCTAAAGAAAAACCACAGCGTGGCACTGTTGTAGCGGCAGGCCCCGGCAAAAAAGACGAGCCTGTAACCGTTAAAGCGGGCGATACTGTTTTGTATGGCAAATATGCCGGTACAGAAATCAGCATCGAAGGCACGGATTACCTTATTATGAGGGAAAGCGACATTTTGGCGATTGTTTAATTAGCTGATGTGCTAACCTGCTGATGAGCTAATGTGCAGCAGGTTAAAATTTAAAATCATTAGCAGAATTATCAAATTAGCAAATTATCAAATTTTATAACTATGTCTAAACAACTCTTCTTCGATATTGAAGCGAGAAATAAAATGAAACGCGGCGTTGACGTATTGGCAAACGCAGTGAAAGTAACATTAGGTCCTAAAGGCCGCAATGTAGTGTTAGAGAAAAAATTCGGTGCACCTTCTATAACAAAGGATGGCGTTACCGTTGCCAAAGAAATTGAACTGGAAGATTCCATCGAAAACATGGGCGCTCAAATGGTGAAGGAAGTAGCTTCCAAAACTGCTGATATTGCAGGCGATGGTACTACCACTGCAACTGTATTAGCACAGTCAATCATCAGCGAAGGTTTAAAGAACGTTGCTGCCGGTGCAAACCCAATGGATTTGAAACGCGGTATTGATAAAGCTGTAGCTGCCGTGGTTGAAAATTTAAAACAACAGAGCCAGACGGTAGGTGCTGATGCTAACAAAATTCAGCAGGTAGCTTCTATTTCTGCCAATAATGATGATACTATCGGCTCCCTCATTGCTGAAGCTTTCGGCAAAGTGGGTAAAGATGGCGTTATTACCGTGGAAGAAGCAAAAGGCACTGAAACCAACATCGAAATTGTTGAAGGTATGCAGTTCGACCGCGGTTATCTTTCAGCTTACTTTGTTACCAACAGCGAAAAAATGGAAGCTGAACTGGAAAAACCTTACATCCTGATCTACGACAAGAAGATCAGCGCCATGAAAGATATCCTTCACATTCTTGAAAAAATCGCTCAGCAGGGTGCTCCTTTGTTGATCATTGCTGAAGACCTGGAAGGTGAAGCACTGGCAACATTGATCGTGAATAAACTGCGCGGCACTATTAAAGTGGCTGCTGTTAAAGCTCCGGGCTTTGGCGACCGCAGAAAAGAAATGCTGAATGATATTGCCACCTTAACAAAAGGCATCGTTATCAGCGAAGAACAAGGCTACAAATTAGAAAATGCAGACCTTTCTTATTTAGGCCGTGCAGACCGCGTTGTAATTGACAAAGACAATACAACAATCGTTGGCGGTGCAGGTTCTAAAGATGATATCCAGGCCCGCATCAACCAGATTAAAGCACAGATTGAAACAACAACTTCAGACTACGACAAAGAAAAATTACAGGAACGCCTGGCTAAATTAAGCGGTGGTGTGGCTGTATTGAATGTTGGCGCAGCAACAGAAGTTGAAATGAAAGAAAAGAAAGACCGTGTTGACGATGCATTACATGCAACACGTGCAGCCGTTGAAGAAGGTATTGTACCGGGTGGCGGCACTGCTTTCATCCGTTCAGTTGAAGCTTTGGATAAATTAAAATCAGACAACGAAGACGAAGCAACCGGCATCAACATCGTTAAGCGTGCATTGGAAGAACCATTGCGCCAGATTGTTGCCAACGCTGGTATTGAAGGTTCTATCGTTGTACAGAAAATAAAAGATGGCAAAGGTGATTTTGGTTTCAATGCCCGCACAGAGAACTATGAAAAATTATTCTCTGCCGGTATCATCGATCCTACAAAAGTTACCCGTGTAGCTTTAGAAAATGCAGCATCTATCGCAGGTATGTTATTAACAACAGAATGTGTAATTGCTGATAAGCCAGAACCTAAGTCTGCCGCAGCAGCACCGGCTGGTATGCCAGGTGGTATGGGTATGGATTATTAATCTTTGGGTTTATATTTTTAAAAAGGCCGTTCGTAATGAGCGGCCTTTTTTGTTTGGACTGATAAATCAAATAAGAGATTTGAAAACACAGTAGCATTAGTTGAAGATCACACTAAGGTGTATCTTAAATTTCACTCTTTCGACAATAATCTATTAAGTCGGCAAATTATTTTTTGCAAATGTTCAAGCTCTTTTTCTTTTTCATTTAAATCCTTATCATTACAAACATCCACATATAGATTATTGTATTTTTCTCTTATGTATTTTAAATCTTTCTGAGAAAGATCAAACACTTCTATATTTTCAATTAATATAAGCCAATCTTTTTCATAAGGGCTGTTTATTAATTTGTCATACATTAAAAAAGAATTTTTAACAGCATTGCCGAAAACTTTATCTAACATAATATACAAACTCTGCAGAAAATATACTTTTTGACAGAAGTTAAATCTATTATACTTACTCCATATAATTGGCTACATATAAAACATATTTCAGCCTGACAAAAAAAGCTGAAGCACTATATCCTGCTGCATTTAATTAAGTTGAGCGTAATTTCTTACAGTAAACACTGCACACTAATTTTTTCTCAGGTGCTCAAAAAAGGTTTCGCAAGCTCTAATTCAAACGGTCTGCGAAACCTTCTTCAATAAATTAATGGAGAACGCTTTAAAAAGTATACCTGGCCGATACTCCTACGTTCGGATAAACCCTGTCATAATAATCATAAGCTTCCGTAACATTTATTGTCGGTCGTATATCAGCAGACACACTTAAAGGTATTTTGGCAAATTTATAATCTGCGCCGCCTGTAGGAAATAAACCCAGGTTAAAACCACGGCGGTCTTTGTTATCTGAAAAAGAATTGGAAACAACCACGCCGCCTCCAATAAACCATTTTAAACCTTCTACCGGTTTTATATCAAAATGATGCTGATAAACGCCTGAGAAAGATACATTTACCCAATCATTGGCATGACGGCTATAAGGGCGGATGCCCAGGTCAAATTCAAGAGCACCCGGCTTTGTTATAAATGTTTTATAGGCCGCTGCCGCTGCATCATAATAGCCACTGCCTAAACGCACACCGATTGATTGCTTATAACTGCTGCTTTGAGCAAACAAGCTCATGGCAGTATATGCAAATACTACTGTAAAAATCACTTTTAATTTCATAGCAAATAAATTTTAAAGGCGGCAAAAATAACAAACGCATTTATGTTGTAAAAAGTGCAGCTATTACTATCAAGAACATTAACAAAGACTGAACATAATGCATAACTGTTCTGCAGATTAAACGTGCCGGAATCAAACAAATTATTTTGCGCAGATGCAAACCTGCATTATCTTCAAAATCCAAAATATCAGCACGTATGAAAAAAACAATTTTTATCTCGCTTCTTGGCATTTGTCTTTTTACCTTAAGGGTTTCCGCCCAGGATTCTACAACCGAAACTATCAGCATCGCGCCTGCATTTTCAATCGCCGACAGTTCTACATTTACCGGCAAGTATAAATATGAAGGATTGCCTTTTGAGTACATGGAAATAAGCGTAAAAGATGGCAAGCTTTATTATTCAGGCGGTGAATACAACGGCCCGCTGGATGCTATAAGCGATAAAAAAGATGCTTTTGATGCAAGCGGTGCAGCCACATTTACTTTTGTACGCGACAGTGACAATAAAGTTACCACACTGCAGATAGACTACCAGGGGCAAACGTATACCGGCAGCAAAGAATAAGCAAGAAGCATAATCTCCTTTTATAAAATTAAAAGCCGTTTCCTTGTGGAACGGCTTTTAATTATTTCCTGTTTTTGCTAAACAAAACTTGCTGTTTTAAACAGTACTATATTGTCTTTACTTAAAAAATATTTTCTGAATTATGTTTTTTGAATTATAAGAATGCTTTCTTTTGTAGCCTAAACTTTTAAAAAAATGAAACCAAACGCTTTGAGATGGGCACTCCCCGCCCTTATTATTTTTTCAATCCATTCAAAAACGCAAGCTCAGGTAAGTGTTGGCCCTGAAATCGGTTTTACAGCTTCAGGACTTTACAACGACAATGATATTTATGCAGGGCTTAATTATCATGCAGGCGTAACAGCACATTTCCAGCTTACAGATTTCCTGGCAATAAGGCCTTCGCTGTTATTTAAAGCCGGTGATATGAAAATAGCCGATGATTACTATGATGAAAAGTATTCGCTTAACCGCATTTCATTACCTGTTCCTATTATGTACTCGCACATATTTGGCAATAACAGCACTCTGTTCGCAGGCGTTGGTCCAAACCTCATGTACAATATTTCGGGTAAATATTCTTCTGCTGGTTATACCAGTAAAATTGAATTTGGAAGTGATACGGCAGGACAGATAAAACGCTTTGACCTTGGCCTCCAGTTAAAAGGCGGTTACCAGTTTGCCAATGGTATTTCGCTCAGCACATTTTTTAATCTTGGCTTATCTAATCTTTCCAATGATTCTTATTATAAACTGAAAAGCATGGATGCTTTCGGTTTTTCAATTGGCTGGATGTTTGGCAGCAATTCAGGTGATTATTATTAATGCTTTTCTCTAAATAAAAATAAGCCGGTTCATTATAATGAGCCGGCTTATTTATTTGTTTGAGTAAATCATACAAAAATTCATGTTTTCCATATTGCCTTCATGTAATTTCAATTGTTTGGATACAGCTTTATATCAATGATAAAAGCCGGATTACAAAAGATAAATGGCTGCTTCATTTACATAGCTTACAACCGTATTAAACCTGTTCAACTTTTACATTCAGCCAATCTTCCAATATATTTACACAAACATGAAAATAGTACGCATACTTAACTGCAGGTTGTTTTATTTACTTGCTTGTTTAAGCTATATAATAAATACAAATGCACAGGCGCCCATTAAAATCGGCGTTTTGCCAAAAGGCAGGAACAATGCCATTACAGATGTTGCAGGTGTTTTGGTTGGACAAAAAACTCTAATAACAGGCGACAGCATTCGAACCGGTGTTACCGTTATAATGCCGCATGGAGGTAATATTTTTCAGCAAAAAGTACCTGCTGCTGTTTTTACGGGTAACGGCTTTGGGAAGCTGGCCGGTGTAACACAGGTAAAGGAATTAGGCAATATTGAAAGTCCCATTATTCTTACCAATACATTGAATGTCGCAAATGCCATTAATGCAGGCATTACGTATACTTTAACGCAAAAAGGCAATGAAGATATAGCCAGTGTGAACATTATTGCAGGTGAAACCAATGATGGTTACCTGAATGATATACGAGGCAGGCATGTGCAGGAACAGGATGTTTTAGATGCAATAAAAAATGCAAAACCCGGTGAAGTACAACAAGGGAATGTTGGCGCAGGAACCGGCACGGTTTGTTTTGGGTTTAAAGGAGGTATTGGTACTTCATCGAGGGTATTGCCAAAAGCTTCGGGCGGTTATACAGTAGGCGTATTGGTGCAAACAAATTTTGGCGGTGTATTGCAAATAGCCGGCGTGCCTGTGGGACAGGAACTGGGTAAATATTTCTTAAGCGACCAGTTAAACAATCCTGTTGATGGCAGTTGTATGATTGTTGTTGCAACCGATGCACCGTTAGATGCCCGCAACCTCGTACGTCTTGCCAAACGCGCTTTCATGGGGCTTGCAAAAACAGGCGGCATTGCCAGCAATGGCAGCGGCGATTATGTAATAGCTTTTTCTGCCGATACAAGCATTCGCATTCCTTACCAGGCTATGCAAAAATTATATACAACTTCTGCTGTTTTTAACGATGATATGTCGCCTTTGTTTATGGCCGCTATTGAAGCTACAGAAGAAGCTATCCTTAATTCTTTGTTTGCCGCCAAAACTATGAAAGGCCGCAACGGGCATACCGTTGAGGAATTGCCTAAGGACAAAGTAATTTCAATCTTAAAAAAATACAACAGGTATCAGCCATGAGATGGGTTTTTATAAATAATGATTTTGTTGAAGAAGATAAAGCTGCTATACAAATTACTGACCTGAGTTTGCAAAGAGGGTATGGTGTGTTTGATTTTTTCAGGACAGGTAATAACAAGCCTTTATTTTTAGAAGATTATCTTGACAGGTTTTATCATTCTGCAAAAGCATTATTTATTACTCTTCCGCTTGAAAGAGAACAATTAAAGGAAATTATTTTTAGACTGATAGGAAAAAATAACCTGCCCGAAAGCGGCATCCGCATTACTGCAACCGGTGGCTATTCTCCTGATGGCTATATGCCTGTTGAAGGGAATATCATTATTCAGCAGCAGCCTTTAAAATTGCCACCAAAAGAAAAATATGAAAGCGGTATAAAAATCATTACTCATGAATATCTGCGCGATTTTCCATCTGTAAAATCTATTAATTATCTAATGGGTGTATGGCTTCAAAAAAAAGTAAAAGAAAAACAGGCAGATGATGTATTGTATTATAAGCATGATGTTATAAGTGAGTTTCCGCGCTCAAACATATTTATCATAAATAATAACGGAGAACTTTTAACCCCGGCTAATAATATTCTTGCCGGCATAACACGCAAAAAAGTTCTGGAACTGGCTAAAGATGTTATGCCTGTTAATGTGCGTGATATTACATTAACTGAACTTAAAAATGCTGCTGAAATTTTCATGACCAGCACCACCAAACGTTTACTGCCAATAGTTGAAATTGACGGTAAAAAAATGGGTAAGGGTAAGCCCGGAAAAATTACGGCCCGGTTATATGAAATATTTCTTGAAATGGAACGACGATATAT
>JAEWJV010000604.1 GCA_023386395.1 Bacteroidota bacterium | reverse complement strand
GTTGATGGACCTCGGCTGGAAAAAATTAATTCCGTTGGCACTGGCAAATATGGTTATTACAGGGGCTGTTATTTTATGGATGAATAAGTGAGAAAAGTGAATATTTTTTTAGATAAATCGTTGCCAAAAAGAATACAGCTATTGCTTCAGGCTGTAAGAGTGTTTTATTTTATTGCGTTTTTTGGAGGAGTGTTTTATTTCAGAGATGATAAAGACCTTTCTGAAATTCTGATATTCATTGGAATCGGGGCCGCGATTATTTATACTATTCTTTATTTTCTTGTACAACGTCTCAAGAAAAGATTAGTTAAAGAAACAGATAAAGAAAATTAAATTCAAAGATTAAAAAGGTTTTATTGACAAACGTTGTGTTTTGAGTTTTGAATTTTTACTTTTGAACTTTTAGAAATGACAACATTAACTGATAGGGCGAAACCGGTGAACCGTAAGCCGATGACTTTCCTGGAAAGCATTTACTTATGGAATATTTTTCTGGGGATGATTATTACGATCAAACATTTTTTCAGGAAAAAGGCAACCGTTCAATACCCTGAACAAACAAGACCTTACAGCCCGGTGTTTCGCGGCGTTCAAATTTTAAACCGAGATGAAGAGGGAAGGGAAAGATGCACTGCCTGTGGTTTGTGTGCATTGGCTTGTCCCGCCGAAGCCATTACAATGGAAGCGGCAGAGCGTATGCCCGGCGAAGAACATTTATACCGCGAAGAAAAATATGCAGCCAAATATGAGATAAATATGCTGCGTTGTATTTTCTGCGGTTTTTGCGAAGAAGCCTGTCCGAAGGATGCGATTTATTTATCCGAAACACATGCGCCATCTGCTTATAACCGTAAAAACTTTATCTATAATAAAAAAGATTTACTGATTCCTGATCCTGTAACGCAGCCTGAAGAATACGCACAGGCAAAGGGTTTAAGGGAAATCAGCAAAAAGAATAAATAAACGAATGACTGCTACAGAAATATTATTCTGGTTTTTAAGTGCGCTTGCACTGTTCAGCGCGTTAATGGTACTGGTAAGCAAAAACCCGGTTCATAGCGTGCTTTGGCTTATTGTGGTTTTCTTTTCCATAAGCGGGCATTACATTCTATTAAATGCACAGTTTCTTGCCATTGTAAACTTAATTGTTTATGCAGGGGCAATAATGGTGCTTTTTTTATTTGTAATAATGCTGATGAATTTAAACAATAGTACAGAGCCTCAGAAAAATTCACTGGTGAAACTTGCCGGTGTTGTTGCCGGTTGTTTATTATTAACCGTGTTTGTTTCTGCTGTTCGTTCAGCCCAGGAAATAAAAGACAGCCAGGCTTTAATGAACACCGGTGATATTGGTTTGATTGAAAACCTGGGTAAGGTTTTATTCAGGGATTATGTGATCCCTTTTGAATTAAGCAGCATTTTGTTTTTAAGTGCGATGGTAGGTGCTGTGGTGATTGGGAAGAAGGATTAATTTGAAATTTGAAGATGTGTTGATTTGAATACACATCGCTGACTATTATCAAATTTCAAATTGTAAATTTTCAAATTGTTTTATGCCGATTCAGTATTATATAATTTTAGCTGCAGCGCTTTTTTGCATTGGTGTAACCGGCGTATTAATACGTCGCAATGCCATTATTATTTTTATGTGCATTGAACTAATGCTTAATTCAGTAAACCTGTTGCTGGTTGCATTTTCAAAAATGCATTATGCTATCAGCAGCGCTAATAACAAGGGAACGGCCGCTATTACTACCGGCACAGATGCCCAGTTATTTGTTTTCTTTATAATGGTAGTGGCCGCGGCAGAAGTAAGTGTGGGTTTGGCAATTATAGTAATGATGTACAGGAATGTACATTCAACCGATGTGAATTTTTTAAACAGGCTGAAAAATTAGAAGCCCCAATCCTGAGAAGGTTGGGCAGGTTTGATTAGGTTTTTGGATTTAAACTATTTTATAGCTTATGGCTTACTTAGTTCCGCTTTTTCCTTTAATTGGTTTTTTGCTTAACGGCGTTTTCAGAAGCTCGTTATCCAAAAGCCTTATTTCTATTATTGGTTGTGGGGCCGTGCTTGCTTCATTTGCAGTAAGTGTAATTTTATTTTTAGATGTAAGGGCAGGCGGGACGCTTGCCGTGCAGCCGCTCTATCCTTTTATACATGTTGCAGATTTTAAAATTGATTTTGCCTTCCAGGTTGATCAGCTATCATCACTCTTTCTTTTAATTATTACCGGCATAGGTTTCCTCATTCACCTGTATTCCACATCATACATGCATGATGAAACCAACGATCATTTTGCAAGATATTTTTCTTATCTCAACCTCTTCGTGTTCTCCATGCTTTTGTTAGTGCTGGGCGCGAATTATGTTATTATGTTCATCGGTTGGGAAGGCGTTGGTCTTTGTTCTTATTTGTTGATTGGATATTGGTTTAAGAATACCGATTATAATAAAGCGGCCAATAAAGCATTTATCATGAACCGCATTGGCGATGCAGGTTTTTTATTGGGTATTTTCTGGCTTTTATCAAAGCTGGGCACAGCTAACTACACAGATGTTTTTGCAAACGTTTCAAACCTTACTCCAACAGATGTTACCGGCATAACGCTTTTATTATTTATTGGTGCAATGGGTAAAAGCGCACAGATCCCTTTATATACATGGCTGCCTGATGCCATGGCGGGCCCCACACCGGTTTCCGCATTGATACATGCTGCCACCATGGTCACCGCAGGTATTTATATGGTTGCCCGCAGCAACGCACTATATTCTTTAAGCCCCATTGCTGAAAACCTGGTGGCAATCATTGGTATTGCTACAGCTTTGTTTGCAGCAACAATTGCCATCAAACAAAATGATATTAAAAAAGTATTGGCTTATTCAACGGTAAGCCAGTTGGGTTATATGTTTTTGGGCCTTGGCGTTGGCGCTTATACCGGCTCTGTATTCCATGTAATGACGCATGCTTTTTTCAAAGCCTTATTGTTCCTTGGCGCGGGTTCTGTTATTCATGCTTTGCATCATGAGCAGGATATGCGTAATATGGGAGGCTTAAAAAAATATATGCCCGTAACACACTGGACTTTTTTAATTGCCTGTATTGCCATTGCCGGTATTCCGCCGTTCAGCGGTTTCTTTTCAAAGGATGAAATATTAGCAGCGGCTTATGCAAAGAACCCGGTTTATTGGGTGCTTGGTGTAATAGGTGCAGGAATGACGGCTTTTTATATGTTCCGTTTATATGCTACTACTTTCCTTGGCCAATTTCGCGGCACAGAAGAGCAGAAGCATCATTTGCATGAAAGCCCGGCTGCTATAACCATTCCACTTGTTATTCTTGCTGTGCTTGCTTTTGGCGGCGGTTTTTTTAACGTGCCTGCTATATTTGGCGGCGGCCAGCAACTGCACCATTTTTTATCACCGGTATTAACAACAGAACATGAACATGAAATAGCGCATAGTACGGAATTAATGTTGATGGGTGTATCTGTCGGCGTTGCATTACTGACAGCCATCATCGCCCTAACTAAATATGCAAAGAAGCCGGAACTGAATGAACCCGAAGGCCTGGGTAAAGTGCTTGCCAATAAATGGTATATTGATGAGTTGTACGATGCTGTTATTGTAAACCCTTTGCTTGCACTTGGCGGTTTCTTTAAAAATGTAATTGAGAAATCGGGTATTGACGGCTTTGTAAACGGTGTGGGCAGTTTTGTACAATATTCATCGAGAAGATTAAGGCTGGTGCAGAATGGTAAGGTGGGCACCTATATTCTTTTAATGATCTTTTCTATTTTGATATTGTGGCTGGCATTTTGGTATCAGGCAACGATAACCGGCTTTTTTCAAAAAATATTTTAAATAAAACATGATCGCTTTATTACTCATACTTATACCGGTTATTGGCGGCTTAATAAATTTATTTATTAAGAATGAAAGTTCGGCTAAAGCATTTTCTTTAATCGTTTCATTAATTGTGTTAGCCGTTGCATTAGGCGGCATTTATACAAGCCAGGCCGATCTTTTGCATTATGATATATCATGGATGCCCGACCTCGGAAGCCGCATTACTTTAGAGCTTGATGGATTGAGCAAAATATTATCCCTGCTTACAGCCGTTTCCATGCCGGTTATTTTAATAGCAGTATT
>JAEWJV010000578.1 GCA_023386395.1 Bacteroidota bacterium | reverse complement strand
CCGTAAAAGATGCGCCGGTCTTAGTTTATCTGTCCGCCACGCTGTAGTGGGCTTGTCTTTCAGTGAGGCAGCAGCTTTGATGGAATGCTCCGGCAGGTGGCGTTCGGCCGGCAAATAGCGGTGCAGGATGTTATTGCCAAAATGGTTTTCCAGGTTATCCATCAGTTCTGAAATCTCCCGGCATTCCAGGCTGCTGTTCATGGTCCAGAACGTTTCCTGCGAAGTTTGTATGTCTTCCTCTTTGGAGGCTTCCAGCGTTAACACTTCAATACCCAAGGCAGGTTCAATGCCCGCAATCTTTGTTTCAAACAGTTTGAAAAGATGTTTTGTATGATGCGAAAGATGATTGGTGCGTACTTCAACTGGCTGGATATTGCCATCAACCCGGCAACATGTAAAAATAGCTTTACGTAAACCTTTACCTTCTTTTCTTAAACGCAAGCACAATGCCTCCAAAAGTTGTTGCAGGGCGATTTCAATCCCGGTGGCGGTTTGAATGGGCTCTAAACAGGGCAAGCGTTCACTGTAAGGCTCAACCGGGATTACAGGCTTAATGATTTCTTCCTTGTTGCCGAGCGCCTGGTCAAGCCTTAATAAAAGCTGCTCTCCAAACCTTCTGCGCAGGGCAGAGCGCTGCATGCTGATAAAGCTGCCAATTGTATGCAGGCCTAATTTATGTAACCGCTCACTGATAGCCTGTTCGATTCGTAGTGCTTCAGGAGGTAATGGCATTAATGCCGCTGCCTGCTGACGGCTTTTTACAATTACGCTGTCTTTTCCATACCTGCATACTGCCCAGGCTGTACCAGGAGTATCAGCGATGGCTAAACGGATATGATAACCTAAGCCCTTTAATTTGTTGAATATATCTTTTAGATACCTTTCCTCGCTGCCCCATAAATGCGTGCAGCCGCTCACGTCAAGTAAAAATCCATCCGGTGTGTCAAGGGAAACAACCGGTGTGTATTGAATATACCAGGCAGCAAATTGATGGAGCAGCTTTTCTGCGAGGCCGGCCTTATCATCATATACCTTTAGTTCAGGCAGGATTACCTTTGCATCGGCCACGATCATGCCTGCATACAATCCTTTTGATTGCGCAATGCTGTTCACTTCTGTGATCACCATTCTTCCTCTTTGCGGCAAGGCCAAAACAAAGGGTATTGCTTTTAGTGCAGGCTGGCGGCGGACCCTCCAGTCCGTCTTTAAATGACGAAACCATATTGCCACAAATCGTTTTGACATCTTATCCCCTTTTTCGTCTTTCCTCCGCTTGTAATGCAAAAATATTTTGCTTCATCTCCTTTAGCTGGTTGGAGGCATATTCCAACTGCCAGGCACCGGGTTTGCCATTGCGCACCTTTAACAGTTCAACGTTCCATCTGGGAAAACCAATGCCCGGCATACCTTCCGGTAGTGCACGCGGCAGTGCGGTGATCCGCCAGCGGGAAACGCAGGCTGTCGTATTGATATCTTTGTGTTGCGGCCGTACCAGCAACCCCGTTACCCGGCTTTGTTCAGCTGCCAGTTGAAGCCTTCTGGATGCTTTAAAACTGATATATCTCGTTTCACCAACAACCGCTGCAATCCTTTTGCACTTCAAACATTCTTCTGTTGCATATAATACATTGCTTTCATTTTTTAGGTCAACGAAGATGATCTTGTCCGGCTGCACACCAAACCTTTTTAAAGCTGCCGGGAATAAGGTCCTGGAGGCGCTTACCCAGACAGCCGCCCCGTCAAACTGCATGAGCCTGCTTAACAGAACGCCAACGAAGCCATTGGTGGCCGCCCAGTCTTCCACCGATGGATAAAGAAACTCATGCGTGCAGCCAACCGGAAAACATCCATTGGGAAAAGCATTTTCAATGGCGCGGAAGCCGAGCTGTATCTCGCTATCCGCAGCCAGTTGCTTTAAGCCCTGTAAGGGAAGGATATCCCGCTGCAGTTGCGCTATGATATTTTCTTTGCTCATTTAGGAATACTTACCGCAAAGATTACTAATATTTTTAGTAAATCAATAAATAATTTGCGCGTTGATTATCAGCAAGGTTAAATATTATAACAGGAGGAGATGTGGGGTTTTTGAGGTGGCGCGCCCGGCAGCTAACTGTTTTGAACGGCTTTTTTAAGTTGCAGCAGATCATCAAACCTGACGGCGGCGCATAATCCCGTGAGGCTGCCTTCTTTCAGCAGGGCGAGGTTATCCCATACGAATTTGGGCACATCATGATAAGTAATCGAGCCATGCAATTGTATAGTGTTGGGTATCGTAATTTTCTTAAAAAAGGCTTCCAGTTTTTCGAGCTGTTCCATGGTGATCATGCCTGCAAGTTAAAACAGATGAGGGTAGAGCCGTAAAATTGCCCCGGGTTTTTACAGCTCGTTTTAAGCTCAATAGCTGCATTAAATCTTTTGTTTTATAAACTGCTTGTGCAAAAATATCAAAATTTGAAGACCGGCTTTAATCTCTAATGGACTTATAGTGACGGCTTTTTATAATCATTTTTAAATTAAGATTGAGCAACAGTGATCTTTTGTTAGCAGCATATCCAATGTAGTTAAGACGTTTTTATCTGTTCAAAATATTTCATTACTTTTTCGTCTGTCGTGTCGTTCATTGTAACTGCGTTTGTAAATAATTCGTTCCTTAATTGACGGTAAAGTTTTACGGCATTTTCTAAGCTGTCTAAAAGTGAACTTTTTGAATAGTTAGGAATTGTCGCTTTCAATAGCTCAAAGTCCTTTGCTGGTAATGAAGTTTCAACTTTCCGAACCGCTCTTGGCAAGTTTCCATTTTTAATGTGAAGCAACGGCCCGAACACAACCATTCTTAAAAAGCCTAAAAAGTCAAACGCCTCTACAAATTCACCCCTGCCTATTTTCAGGAGTGCATAATGAACCCAAACCCAAAAGCGGTCTTCAATCCATTGGTATTCTGGATAAGGGAATTTTGGCTCCGTCTCTTCAAGTACGCTTTTTAACTGTCCGTTTGCGTCTAATAAAATGTGTGGTGTTTCAATGCGTTGATGAAATTCTTCTAAGGTCAAGAACTTAATGTCAACATGCAAAAGTGGATTGTCGTAAAGGCAAATTAAAACCCGTGGTTCTCCAACGTGTTCGCCAGTAAATCCTGATAAAAGTTTTCCAAAGCGTTTAGCATAATTCACCATTTGTTGTTTGTCGCCTGAAATTTTTCTTTCTGTAACAAGTATCAAATCAAGGTCTGAAAACTCGTCAATTTCATTTGTCAACCAGGAGCCTGCAACAGCCAAACCAATAACGTTTTTGTCGCCTTTTAAAACTTCTGTTGTCCTATCTGCAAATTCTTTTTGTATCATTTGACTGTCTTGCTGATTTTGATTGAACGCGGTCCAGGTTGCTGCTAACGTTAAAGTGTTTATGAAGTTGTGGCATTTGAAAAAAGTCAGTTTCAATTAACCAAAAAAGCAAAATAGCGATTTAAAGCCGAATGCCTAACGTCCAGCCACAATTTTATAAACCCACTGTTGCTGTTTCGGGTCTTTCTCGGCAATATTAATCATGGTATTCAGCGCTTCTGTGCGCAGTTTCTCCCATTCCAGTTGCTTTTCCAATGCATCTATCTTTTGCTGCAGTACTTCTGCTTGTCGCTCTTCTGTGTTTAATTTCTTGCGCTTATTAGTCATGCTATAAACGGAGTGCTTTTGTTGTTTTTCTGTGAGCGGCAAGTTATGAATACCCTGGTGAATCATTACCCATTTACAAATAGTGGTTCGGCTAATGCCATACTTTTCGGCAAGTTTTCTGAAGCCACCTCCTTGTATTAAATACTCCTGAATAATCTGTTCTTTTAAGTCCATAAATAAGTTGTTTCTTACTCAACCTATTTCAGGACGATGGTTTTCAACGGCTGTAAGTTTTAATTTAATGGATTTCAATTAATTTAGCCTGCTTACCTTTTAGCAAGTCATATTCCGATTTCCCTACAGGAATAAGAGAAGTTGAATCTTCTAAATTTCTATAAATAATTTTATAAAACAGAGTATCGCTTCCATTGCTTTTAGGCAGTGCTTTAACAATTAAAAGGCTATCGTTTTTATATAACTCACTAATATTTGATTCTATTAACAACTCGTAGTTTGAACCGTCTTGTTTACGGGCTAACCTATAGCCATCTCCAGAAGAATAAATTACATAAATATCACCTCCAATATGACTTTGCTTATCCAACCACAGGTCATTGCAACTTAAAAAAAGAACTAAAGACATCAACAATATCCTTTTCATTATTACTTAGTTTTGAGTTGAGCGTTTTATCGGAATTTGATTATTGGTGTTATCCTTTAGGGACTTCGTTATTTGATGGGGGCTGTATTGGTACGGTTATGGGAGCTGTCCACATATATCTTTGATAAGTTGTTCCCCATGAAGTGTTTTTTCCAAATTGCCGAAAAATACTATTACTCTTTTTTTGATGATCTGTTATTGACTCAAAACTTTTGCTGTCTGAGAGAGTAAATAAAGCCGTTTTATTATCCTCTAAAACATCTATTCTTAAACTGTAAGATCCTAAAAAGTGTTGGGTTGTCAAATATGATTGCTATCCTCCTTTTGGTTCTCCGTTTAAGATCGAAGGAATCCAAATATCTGTTGCGCCTTCTTTATAAGACATATGATGAAATCCAAAGAAACTCTCACCAGCCTGTATTTTTCCATCAGCCATAATCGAATTCATACCTTGATTTATTAGGGTTTTAACTGATTCCATTGATTTTATGTCGTCTATCTCATTTTCCCCCCAATAATTAAAGAGTTTTCAGGCCCTAAGCTAGTCATGAATTCAGAGAAAAGAGTGGTCTTATTAACATCACTTGGATTATAGAAAGGGTTATATTCTTCTCTAACAGCATAATCTTTATGCCCTGCTTTATTTGAATAACCATAAGATTTATCTGAAAAATCAAGTGTGCCAAGTCCTTCAGTTTTCATAACTGAACCTGTTGGATAAGCATGTTGAACATACATTTGACCTACCGGAAGTGCCTTTACAGATTCATCGTACATTATATTCACTGCAGTTGCTTTGCCACTTGAATTATATTGAATTGTTTTCATAAAAGCTTCAGCACCATCTAAATCAATTGCAACAATAGGTTTATTTGAAGCAAACTGATACGGAGTTAACATAGGATAATTTTTAGTCAAAGGATCAACAGATAAAAATTTCCCAACCCTTGGGTCATAAATCCTCATTCCATAATCCTGCTGGTTACCGGTGCCTTTTACCTCGTTATCGTTCTCTTTTCCATTAAAGCCATAACGATAATTCGAAACAGAACTTGAGGCAGTGTACGTCCTCATTGGCATTTGCATACCAAAGGGATAATAATCATTTGCAGATTCTATATACGCCTTGCAAAAACTTACGGTAACATTATCCGAGCTTACCTGTATCTTCTTGTCGCTTATAACAGCCAGCACATTACCCAAATGGTTCGTAAGCTCATAATGCTTCTGCCCTCTTGTAAATGTAGCAAATTATCTTACTTCACCAAGCGTTGGTAAATCTTCTTTCGCAGGCGGAGTAACCGTCATATCCTTGTTGGGTGTAAACGTGCCCAGCCTGCTGCTGCCATATATGTCTGCTTCCGCCCAGGTAAGATGCCCGCTGTTTACAGAGGCATCCCCTGCTGTGTATATGCTTAAGACATTGCCGCTGGCATCCCTTACATACCAGCCTTCAACGTTACCAACCGTTTTACTCACCCGGTTGCCGGCAGCATCATATTTATAGCTTATCGTGGTGCCATCAGTTTTATTGATTGTCTTTATCTTTCCATACACCGTCCATTCAATACTGCTTATGCCTTCTTTTACATCAGCAGTAAGTTTACCGATAGCATCGTAGCTGTAATTATCGGCGCTCTGGTTATCAATATCGGTGGTGTAGGCATTCACACCAATTTTATCCTTTATGTAATTCAGTTGGTTGGTGCCTGCATTGTATTTGTAGCTGAGGCTATCCATTACCGTGGCGCTCACCAGGTTCACACTCTTGCTTCCATAGCGCCTGTACCTGGTAATGTTGCCAATGGCATCATAGGCAGCATCTTCCCCCAAAATCATCTACCGCTACCGATGACCATATATTGCTAACATTGGTAAACCCGATGCTGCTCTTAAAGGCCCGCATCTGCACCAGCCGATTCAACTGGTCGTATTGATAAGCATAGAGTAAAGGCTTGATGTTGGTGCCATTTACAGGCACATCATTAAAGTTGGTGCTCATGGCAGCTATGTTGCCATTGTACAACGGAGAGAAAGAAGTATTCAGCGGGTCGGCATTGGCAAACGGCTGTTCGAGGTTGGTGCGTTTAATGGCGCTGTAATCAGACTGGCCATAATAGTATAATGCCAAATCAAATACATCCCGGCCTATCATGGCATTGGGTGCATATTCCGCTGCACGCCCGTCAGCGCCAATATCGAACTTGGTACCCGGCGAGGTGGAATTAATACCTTTAAGCCAGTCCTGTAATGTATAGGCATAGTCCATACCCTGTACCTGCTGCTCGCCAATTACCATCCTGGCAAGCGGCCCATGCGCATAATAGTTAAAAAAACATCATTCTCCCAGGTAATGCTGTCGGTGCTGGTTTCTACATTGGTGAGCTTATTGGCAAAATCGTATGTGTAACGATGATAGAATACATCCGGCTGGTCTTTCTGGTAAATAATGGAATTCACCTTGCCGCTGATAAGATCATAATTATAAATTACCTTCTTAAAGAACCGGTTACCATTATTAAATGTAAAATCCTGCACCAGCGTATCCACGTTGCCCATTATATCATAAGAATAATAGGTGGCTGCCGCATTCTTAAGCTGGGTTTGTTTGGCTGCCGTTTCATATACCGCTGAATAAGCTACCCTGTTGCGCAGGTTCTTCGCATTTAATACGGTGCCTTCAATAGGCGTAAGGAAGGTCACATACCGTTTGGGTGATTTGTTCCCTCGTGTTTTTGGCATTATTCAACCAAGTAGCCAACTGGGCCGGTTTTTTACTGACCGTCCTGTTCATGGTGGCTGATGATGTTAACTGGCCGGTTTCAGTAATACGTCCTATGGCGTCATAGCTGGTATAACTATAATTGTTGGCGGTGGCCTGTTTGACGTTCTTTGACAGGACCAGCCTTCCCAGCCGGTCATAATAAAAGGATGACGTGCCGGCATCGGGTGTTTTTTGCATTACCACCTAGTTCAGCGAATTATAGCGGTAATTGGTAGCCAGCGTATATATGTTTGTTTATGATTTAAGGTTGACCGTTAACCGATTCATTCCGTTTTCAAACTCTTTACAGGGTTCACTCTTGCTGCTTTAATTACCTGGAAGCTTACCGTTATCAATGCGAGCAATAATGCCACAATACCTGCCAGTAAAAACATCCACCATTCTATGTTGATGCGGTAAGCAAATTTTTGCAGCCATTTGTTCATTGCCCACCACACAAGTGGCGATGCAATGAGCGTGGCGATAATAACCAGCACTATATATTCTTTCGATAACAACTGCACAATACCTGCAACGGATGCACCCAGCACTTTCCTGATACCAATTTCTTTGGTTCGTTGAAATGCAGTAAGCACGGCAATTCCAAATAAGCCAAGGCAACTGATGAATATAGAAATGGCTGTAGCAAGATTAATAAGCTTCGCCAGATTTCCTTCCTGCTGATACATGTTGGCAATGGCTTCATCGTAAAATTTATAGGCAAAACTTTCGGGCGGATAAAACTGGTACCATTTTTTTTCAATTGCCTTCAATGTTTTTTGCCACTGCGATGGATCGTCTGAAAGTTTGATATTAAATGAAGAGAGGTTTTCTTTATCGCTTTCAAAAGCCATCGGGTCGATGGTCGTGTAAAAATCCTGCTGATGAAAATCTTTTACCACACCAACAATGGGAAACTTTTCATTCTGCTGTCCAATCATTTTACCAAGTGCATCCTGCGGCGATGCGAAACCAAAAGCACGAACAGCCGTTTCATTAATCACATATTCATTGGTGGTGTCTGATGCGTAAATATTTCTTCCGGCTATCAGTTTCATATCATATAACTGCAGGTAAGCTGTATCCAAGTCTTTCCTGAAAACCTGCCTGCTAACCGGTTCTTTTCCATCGCGTGTATAATAATATTGGCTTGATGAATAATTCCTGCTCATCGGCGCATCACCTAAAGCAACATTTTGTACGCCGGGAATATTTTTCAGTTCTGCAAGCAGTGTAAATTGTTTGCCTGCATAGTTTTTATTGCCTGAATATTTCCATGGCACATCTGCCAGCACTACCGCATCTTTATTAAAACCCATATCGCTTTTAAGCGCATACTGCAACTGTTTTCCTACAATAATGGCGCTTGTAATAAACACCAGTGCAATTACAAACTGGAACACGATTAACACTTTTTGCAAGCTAAAGCCGCTGCTGTTTTTTTGCCTGAGCGAAGTATTTCTGAACACATTTACCGCCTTCACTTTTGTGATGAGCCAGCCCGGGTAAAGACCCGCTAATAGCGTTACAATAATTGCCAGTAGGATGATAAAAAGAATGAGCTGCCATATGTTGGCAAACGGTGTTATACCTTGCGGAATAATATCGCTTAACAACCAGAAACCAAGCTGGCTTAGCACAAAAGAAAAAACGCCTGCCATTATAGTTGTAATAAAAGTTTCACTTAAAAACTGGCTTATCAACCGGCTCCGGCTGCTGCCCAGCGTTTTGCGCACACCAATTTCTTTTGCGCGTTGCGGAAGGCCGGCAATGCTCATGTTGATGTAATTGATGCAAGCCAGCAACAGCAGGAACAAGGCAATGCCCATCAAACCATACAGCACAGGTTTGCTGGCTTTGCGGTCTTCCCATTGAAGCATGGTAGCGAAATGCGATTCTTTCAATGGCAGCAATTCATACCATTGTTTGTATTTAAAATTATCGGTTCGTGTTGCTTCAAATGCTCTTCTTTTTTTAGCAGAAAGGCTGTCAATCTTTGCCGTTATTGCAGCGGGATTTACACCTTGTTTTAATTGCAGGTAAAGCTTATCTGAGCCGTTGGTGTTTGTCCATTGCGCCATTTCATACGCTTTTGTTGGTAGCGAACAAAACTCCTGCGTGGTAAATTCTGTGGGTGTTGGGTAATCGGCAACAATACCTGTAATAGTTCGCGTAACGGTATCACGATAGCCATAATAGGTAATGGTTTGATTGAGTATACCGGCCAACTTTTGATTAGGAAAATATTTTTTTGCCCGGCTCTCTGTAAGTACTACACTGTTTGGCGCAGCAAAAGCTGTTCGCTTATTGCCTGCCAGCCAGCGGTAAGGCAGCATAGTAAAATAGGTGAAATCGGTTGCCGCCACATTTTCAGGCGCGTCAACCATTAACGGTTTACCATTGCTGTAATTTACCTGCAGCGCTTTAAGCCCTGCACCAAGCAAAGGCACTGTATAATTTATGCCGCTAATTTCCTGGCGAATGCCCTGGTACATTGGTTTAGACACACCACCATTGTATTGCTCTTTTTCATCAAACACAAAGCCCGTTAGTACACGGTAAATGTTTTCTTTACCGGGAAGATTTTTTTCATAGCTGAACTCATAACTCACAATGCGGTAAATAACCCAGCAGGCACTTATGCTGACAGCCAGACCTAAAATGTTTAACGCAGTAAATAGTCTTTGCCGCCATAAGTGCCGAAGCGTTGTTTTAAAGTAATTTTTAAACATACAAAGCCTCTCCTAAATCCTCTCTGAAAGAGAGGGCTTTTTAGAACGTTAATGATTTATATTATTTCATTTTATCATAGTGCTTATAAGCCTTCCCTCTGGGAAGGTTTGGATGGGCTGCTTACTCCGTTCTCAAACTTTTCACCGGGTTGGCCAGCGCCGCTTTGACAGACTGAAAGCTAATGGTGATTAAAGCAATTATTACAGCCAGTAACCCTGCAATAGCAAATATGCTCCAGCCGATATTTATTTTATAGGCAAAATCCTGCAACCACCTGTTCATAGCATACCAGGCAACGGGCGTAGCAATAACAATAGCAACAATTACAAGTTTGATAAAATCCTTTGCCAGCAACTGGATAACGCTGCCTACACTTGCGCCTAATACTTTTCTTACACCTATATCTTTTGTGCGAACCTGTGCTGTATAAGCTGCGAGCCCAAATAAACCAAGGCATGAAATAAAAATGGCTATGCCGGCAAATATGTTGAAGAGTAAACC
>JAEWJV010000557.1 GCA_023386395.1 Bacteroidota bacterium | reverse complement strand
TCCCTGTGCACTTTGTAACAGACGGCGCCAAAGTAGTTTCGGTTGATATTAAAGTAAACGATTTTCTTGAAACCGACCCCTACACATTCATCAAACAATAGTATCAGCACCCTTATCAGTAAAAAATAATTCGCTTTCTTTACTCAATGAATAAAACGTCCATGTAAGATGTATTTTACATCCGGGGAATGTATATCAAAGTGTTACACGAGGCAATAAAAAACAAATATGCACGAATGAAAAAATATGCGGTAATAGTTGCCGGCGGATCTGGTAAAAGAATGGGCAATATTATACCAAAACAATTTCTTCTGCTGAAAGGGAAGGCTGTTTTATGGTACACGCTCGATACTTTTTTAAGAGCTTACAACGACTTAGATATCATATTGGTTTTGCCTGATCAGCATATTCAGAAAGGCAAAATCATTATTAGCAGTTTTAAGGAAAAGGATCGGATAAATATCATTGCCGGTGGCGATACCCGTTTTCATTCTGTTCAGTGCGGCCTTAAAGAAATAAAGGAAGAATCTGTTGTTTTTGTGCATGATGCTGTGCGCTGTCTTGTTTCTGTACCATTAATTCAGCGTTGTTATAAAAATGCAGTGGAGCATGGAAGCGCTGTTCCTGCAGTTGCGGCAACAGACAGTATTCGCATCGTAAATCATGCCCATCATACCGTTGCAAAGCGGGAAGATGTACGCATTATTCAAACCCCGCAAACATTTTTAAGCAGTATTATTTTGCCGGCTTTTGAACAAGAATATACAGATGCTTTTACAGATGAAGCCACCGTAGTGGAAGCTTACGGCACTGAAGTTTTTTTAACGGAAGGTGAATATGATAATATAAAAATCACAAGGCCGGTTGACATGATGATTGCAGAACGCATACTGGAAGAACGTTCTGCATTAAAGCAGGTTTAAAATGTAACTAAATTGATACAATAAAAAAACCTGCAAATCTTAAATACCTAACCTTCGTTCACCTGATTATTTAAACGCATTAAAACCTGTTACATCCATCCCGGTTACAAGCAAATGAATATCATGTGTGCCTTCATAAGTGAGTACGCTTTCCAGGTTCATCATGTGACGCATAATACTGTATTCGCCGGTAATGCCCATGCCGCCAAGCATGGCTCTTGCATTACGGGCAATATCCGCAGCTATTTCGCAACTGTTGCGCTTGGCCATACTTACCTGTGCGGGCGTTGCCCGGCCTTCATTCATTAAAACACCAAGACGCCAGACAAGCAGTTGTGCTTTTGTTATTTCGGTTATCATTTCAGCCAGCTTTTTTTGCTGTAACTGGAATGCGCCGATAGGTTTATCAAACTGCACGCGTTCTTTGCTGTATTGGAGCGCTGTATCATAACAATCCATAGCAGCACCAAGGGCGCCCCAGGCAATGCCATAACGGGCTTTGGTTAAGCAGCCAAGCGGCCCCTTTAAGCCTTTTACGTTTGGAAAAATATTTTCTTTTGGCACGCGCACATCATGAAAAACAAGTTCGCCGGTAGCGCTGGCACGCAGGCTCCATTTGCCATGCGTTGCAGGCGTTGTAAAGCCGTCCATGCCACGCTCAACAACTAAGCCGCGTATCTCTCCGTTTTCATCTTTGGCCCAAACAACTGCAACCTGCGCAAAAGGCGCATTGCTTATCCACATTTTAGCGCCATTCAGTATTACATGATCGCCATCGTCTTTAATATTCGTTACCATACCCGCAGGGTTGCTCCCAAAATCCGGTTCAGTCAGGCCAAAACATCCCAGCCATTCACCGTTTGCCAGCCTGGGCAAATACTTATTACGCTGTTCTTCGCTGCCATAAGCATAAATGGGATGCATAACCAAACTGCCCTGTACACTTGCGGTTGAGCGAACACCACTGTCGCCTCGCTCCAGTTCCTGCATCATTAATCCATAACTGATATAATCCAAACCGCCGCCACCATATTCAGGCGGAATGGTTGGGCCAAAACAGCCAAGTTCACCCATTTGCTTTACTATAAATTCAGGGAATTCGGCACGTTGCGCATAGTCTTCAATAATGGGGGAAATTTCTTTCTTTATATAATTGCGCACTGTATCGCGAACAAGTTTGTGTTCATCGGTTAACAGTTCATCTATAAGGTAATAATCCGGCGATTGAAAATTGTCGGTCCTGGAAGCCATCGCGTGTTTTTTAATGAGTAAATAAAGCCCGGCAAAGGTAGCTAGTTAACGGTATCAGCAAAGGCTTTATAACATAAATTAAGTGGAGGCGTATTTAGCTGTTATTTTTGAAAGATGCTCAACAGTAATGGGTTTTATAATAAAGCCGGCAGTTTTATAACCGCTGGCCCGGTCGTAATCTTCCTTGTATAAACTGGAAGAAAATATATATACGGGAATGTCTTTAGTAATTGTTTCAGACCAAACATTAAACCATTCGATAAATTCCCACCCGTTCATTACGCTCATATTCAGGTCAACGAATATCAGGTCGGGTAAATTATCGGTATTTTTCATTAGAAAAGTTTGCGCCTTTTTACCGTCTTCGCACGAAACAAATTCCGCAGCAAAGTCCGCAAGTTTTATTAAGCGTTCGCAAATCTTTACCGTTATGACATCATCATCAATAAATAATACTTTATCAAAAGCTGGCATATATGTTATTACTCCTCTTATTTCTCTTCCACGGGTACGAGATCGTTCAAATCAATATTAATAGGAATCATTCCAATTTGCACCACAGCCCTTTTACCGCGTATTTCCTTTACTTCACCTACCTGGAAATTTTTTTTCATTTTTACCTTTGAACCAACTAAAACAGGTGTTTGCAACTCCCTGTATTTTGATTCAATTTTCTTTTCCAGCCTGTTCTTAACCTGGTTATCCTTACGCTTAAATAAAAGTTCCTGTAGCTGCTTGATTACCTCATTCTTATTCTCGGTCTTTTTCCAATCCAAAACAACCTGTTTAAGCTTACGCTCCATTTCCCTGAGATAAGCTATCCGCTCTTCAGTAACCTTATTTTGAAGTTTTAACACTTCAATCTGCTGCCTGTGCTTTTCCTTACTTAATTCAGTTGATAATTGCTTTTTCAGTTGCTCATTTTCGGACAATAACTTTTTCAGATAGAGCTTTTCCTTTTGCAATGTTTGAAGATCTTTTTCCGTTCTGTTTAACAACTTATCCAAACGGAAATGATTTTCATCAACCAGCTTTTTTGCATTCGCAATTAGGTGTTTGGGTAAACCAATGCGTTCTGCAATTGCAAAGGTATAAGAACTGCCCGGTTTTCCAACAGATAATTTGAATAAAGGTTGAAGGTTTTCCTCATCAAACATCATGGAACCGTTAATAATTCCAGGGGTTTTATTTGCAAACGTTTTAAGGTTAAGGTAATGGGTTGTAACTATCCCTAAAGCATGTTTCCGGTTAAGCTCATTTAAAATAATTTCTGCAAAAGCCCCGCCAAGGTTAGGGTCTGTACCGCTGCCCAGTTCATCAATAAAAAATAGAGTTTTGCCATTTGCATGCTCGATAAAATACTTCATGTGCAGCAAATGCGAAGAATAAGTACTGAGGTCAAATTCTATACTTTGCGTATCGCCAATGTGGATAAATAATTGTTTGAAGATGCCCATTTCAGAATCATGGTGCACCGGCACAAGCAGCCCGCTTTGCAGCATTACCTGGTTAAGCCCGATGGTTTTCATGGTAACGGTTTTGCCACCGGCATTAGGGCCGCTTATAACAAGCAGGCGGTTTTGTTCATCAAGTTTTAATGTAACCGGGATGGTTTGCCTGCCCGACTGCTTATTGTGCAGCAGCAATAACGGATGGTAGGCTTCCTTTAAATCAACAATGGCTTTATCTGAAATATTTGGAAAATTTCCTTTTATATCAATGCCAAATTTTGCCTTGGCATTAATAAAATCATATTCGCCGGCAATCTGCAGCCATTGCAACAGAAGGCTGCCGTAAACGGAAAGGTTAGCAGTTAACTGTTTTAAAATCCGGTAGATTTCTTTCTTCTCTTCATTCTCCAGCGAAAAAACTTCATTGTTTAGTTCTATGGTTTCTTCGGGTTCTATGAAAGCTGTTTTACGGCTGTCGCTTTCGCCATGCAGAATACCTTTTACCTGCCGTTTATATTCTGAAAAAACGGCCACTACCCTCCTGCCATTGCTGAAACTTTCTTCAATTTCCGCACTGTAGCCGGCTTTGTTCAAACGGGCAACAGCTTTCTCAAACACGCGCCTTAATTCAT
>JAEWJV010000333.1 GCA_023386395.1 Bacteroidota bacterium | reverse complement strand
AATTTTAATTTATTTGGCCGGCGTAAACCCGCCTTCATCTCAATAAAAAAAAACCGCGCCAGGTTCTTCATTCCACTCAATATGCGCATGCTGGCGGCTGACTGATTTATTGCTTTTATTATTGCTGCTGTCAAGAAAGGCCACCTGATTCTGGCGCAGGTAACCATCAGAAACCTGTACATTCTTTTCACGGCCAATATTGATTTTTTTGCCTGATGATTTAAGTGCATAAACAGCTTGTTCTGCTTCACCATTCAACACTTTTAAATAAGCAATAGCTTCGCGCCTGATGGTTGGTTTTTGTATGGTTTATATAAATAAAGCTGCACCGAGACCGCCTGATTGTATGGCTTCCGGCGGCACTTCTTCATCGCAAAAAATCTGGAACTGCCAGCCAGCATGAAGGCTGATATCAAAATCATCAGCAATACGCTGTACTTCTTCCTTAAATTGTTCCGTGTTATTTATATACACAGCGCTATCATATAAAAATTTATCCTGCGCATTGCAGTTGATATATAAATGCATGCCTTTAATATCAGCGCCTTCGCCCTCCGCTTTTTTTAATTGATCTTTAATAAAATCAAGCAGGTCGCTCCTCAATGTTTTTACATCTTTTGGCTGTTTATCTTTTTTTAAAAAGCTAAGCATGTTATCATTATTTATTGTTGATTATTTGCGGTTGACTGATTTCGGTTGGCAGCAAGCTGTTTATTGGCAACAACCTTCGCCGGTTTCTTTTTCTCATCGCCAAAACCTTTTATATAACCCATTTCTTCCAATATAGGAACCACATGTTTACCCGCCAGTTTAACGGCTATGCTTGAGCCCTGGCAACTTTCAATGCGCACACACACAACAATATGACCGCTGTCTTTTGGATTAGGCGCAAAGAAAACATACAAGCCATCGTTTACTCTTTCGTTTCTTACAATCCTTTCCGGCGTTCCTGTTTTACCGGCAACACTTATTCCCAAATGCCAAATTTTCGGAAGGCTTTGTTCAATCATATATTTCGTCATCAGCTTTGAGGCAGAATCGCTTGTTAACTCAATGCCCGGCAACAGTTTTGTTTGCTGCCCGCTCACTTTTAAAACATAACGGCTTTGCATCATCGTGCCGTTGTTGGCAATACCTGAAGCAATGCGTGCAACGGAAGCTGGTGTTGCAATTAATTCGCCCTGTCCCCATGCCATGCCTGAAATGCCTTTACCGCGTGTTCTTTTAATGTTAGATGGATTATAGCTTTTCAAACTTGCAAACTCTGTTTTACGCCAAAGCTCCTTCCATTTTTCTTCCTGCTTTTTATTGTTCGTATTATAGTCATAATAATAACCGCCAACACCATGCAAAAACATGCCGGACTTTAAATACAAATCGCCCATATATTCCTGCAACTGCGATTCATTGGCAAGCCGGATAAAGAATGAATTATTTGATCTTACAATAGCGCGTTCAATATTTATATTACCTGCTTCATCAGGTTCGTAGCCTTTTGTTCTTATAAGATCAGCAGGATATACTTTGATGATCTTTTTCGATGCAGCGAGCCCTAATTTATTAAAGGCGGCAAGCGCCGTAACAAGCTTGGCTGTTGAGCCGGGTTGCGATGCGATGGTGAAGCCAATATCATTATCTGTTATCCATCCCGGTAATGCGTTTTGCTGTTGCGGTGTAAGGTTAAGCAAATCCCAGTCATTCACCGGCGGCAAGGGATAATTGGCTGAAGCAAGCACATCACCGGTTTTATCTTCCATCACAACAACTGAAACACGATTGTTCACCAGTGAATCATCAGTCGCTAATGATTGCTGTATCCTTGTTTGCAGGGCAGCGTCGAGCGTTAGATGAACATCGCGGTTTTTATTTTTAAATGAATCAACGGCCGCACTATTTATGCCGGCAAGTAACAACGGCGCCAGTGCACTGTAATCTTTCATTTCCACACTCATCTCCGTTGAAGTTTCGGGAAGAAAACGTTGTTCGTGATAACGTGTTGCACTTACAGAAAAACTGTTTTTAGGAATAGGAAAACCACGCATTTCAGCCGCTTCGCTGTATTCAGCAAAATAACCGTTAGACGCGCCGTTAAAAATATTTGTATTGGCATCACCCGTCCAGAAAAACATTTGTGCCCCAAATGGATAATAGCGATCCTGGCGTTTATAAAACATCGCATTAATATCTTCTTCCGGGATATTCAATACCAGCAATGAATCGCGTTGTGTGTTAATTAAATCCTGGTGGCTTGTTGCCAGTATGCGTCCATTCCTGTCAAGCAAATTACCAGCCTGCAACCTGTTCATTAAAATGCTGATGCGCGGGTTGTAACTAAACATCCTTGCGCCGCTTCTGTCGGCAACCAACGCCGGCTGCACAATCCATTTTGTATTGCCGAGAATATATTTCGTTACACTCACACCCAGTAATATAATGCCTGCGCAGGCTGCTATCAATGCAGGCATAAGATTTCTGTCCTGCTGCCGCGATATAAATTTCATCTGCACAGGAGAACCCTGCACCGTTGATGCAGACAATAAAAATCCTGCAGCGAGCATGTTTGCTATCAATGATGAACCTCCATAGCTCATGAACGGCAAGGCTACACCCGATAAAGGCAAAGCGCCGACTGACCCTCCTGCAATCAGTAAAAACTGAACGAACGTTGCAATACCAATTCCTGCACATATATAAAACAGGAACGGCCTGCCGGAATGCCGGCCAATAACAATTGAACGATGGAGATAAATAAAGAATACAATAAAAACACTGATGATGCCTGCGAGGCCAAACTCTTCTCCCATTGCAGGCAAAATCATATCTGTATGCGCTTCGGGAATTGTTTTTGCAAAACCTTCACCGGCACCCTGTCCTGTAATGCCGCCGCCCGACATAGCCCAGATGCCGTTTGCAATTTGATCGCCACCAAATACTTCATTATTCCATGGATCCTGCCAGATGGCTTTGCGGTCGATTAATCTTTCCATCGGGCCGGGAAAATATTCTGCGATCAATGGTATCTTATCCAGCAATAAAAATGCGGCAATAACCACCAGCGCCATTACAGATGATTCGCTTAATTTTTTTGTGACAACCAACGTATAAATAATAAAAAACACAGCAGTAACAGCGGTTGCAGTCAACACATTATCTAATAACCAAACAGACAGCACATAAAACAATACTGAAATTGCCATGTGAGAAAAATCGCCCCTTGAAAAAGAAAATAAAATGATAAAGGCAAAACAGCAAACCATTGCTGGGCCTAAATCTCCCAGCATTAAAAAAAGAAGTATGGTAGCAAGAATAGCAATTAATGCAAAGGCAAAAAAGCGGCTGCGCTTCGTCCATGTAAAATAAGAGGAAATAAATTTTTCGTTAGTGGCAAAGAATCCTGCAAGAAAAAATACAATAACAAATTTTACAATTTCGCTTGGCTGAAAACCGAAGAGATTTACTTTAACGCCACTGCCTTCAGGGCCGGTTCCAAACATCAATGTCATGGCCAATAAACCGGACGCAATAATTGCCCAGGGCCAGCCATTTGAAGCAAGTTTCATTTTGCTGAAAACAAATAAGCGGTAGAGTTTTGAATCTGTTGTAAAACGCCTTAAATCGAATAATAGCAATAGGATTATTCCAATAATGCCGGCAATAAAATACCCAATTGTGTTCTTCGCTAAAAACCAGTCCCGCAAAGGATCCTGGAGGCTGAATAATGTTATGAACGATAAGCCTGTAATGACCATTATAGCCGAGAGTATCAACTGGTCTGCATTTTTAAACCACAAACTCATCATCACATGCAGCAACAGGAAGCCTGAAATAAAAGAAACAGAGATTATCCAAAACCATTGCATTACTTCATCGGGCATTCTTACAATAAAGGCTTTTTCTTTTTTAAGCGAACTGAAATCTTTTGTTGAAAAAAGTCTTAAGCGGTGCGGTGAACGATAAAAATTAAAAGATGCATCATGATCCAATTTTTCTATTCCCTGCGAATAACCGAAAGCATAATTCATTTGCAGCGGCAATACTTTATAAGTTTTATCATCAGGAAGGTTTCTAAAAGAGAAATTACCCTGCGCATCTGTTTGTGCGTATGCCGTGAGCGATTGCAGCTGCTTATTATTTAGTGAATCAACCGCATACAATTTTTTTACAGTGATCGTATTTTGCTGCAGCATACTGTCAACTTCTTCCACATTATTGCTGTATAAACTATCCTGTGGCAAGATCAATTGCAGGCGCACAATAACGTTTGGCACAGCAATACCAGCTTCGTGTATGGAGCCGCTGATGCTATGGCTGCCTGCATGCAAATCGTTTGCGCTGCTAACCGCTGAAGGATTTTTTTGCTGCAATGCAAACAATGCGTTCTCTTCTTCAGTTATGCCTAATGCAATCCTTTCGCCCTGTACTCTTCTTTTAAATGTTTCACCACCCTGCACCAAAGCGGTCTCAGCA
>JAEWJV010000450.1 GCA_023386395.1 Bacteroidota bacterium | reverse complement strand
GTACCTGGAAGAAACGAATCGTCCCTACGCAATAGCTAAAATAACCGGTATTGAACTTTGTGACGCCTACCGCGCCCAATATGGCTGTAATTTTATTTCGGCAATGCCCACCAACCTGTACGGGCCTAATGACAATTATCATCCCCAAAATTCCCATGTTTTACCAGCGCTTCTCAGGAAGTTTATAACAGCTAAAGTGGAAGAAAAGCCTTATGTAGAAATATGGGGCAGTGGTACTCCTAAACGTGAATTTCTTCATGTAGATGATCTGGCTGACGCATGCTACTTTCTCATGCAGCATTATAATGAACCCGGGCTTATTAATGTTGGTGTGGGGAATGACATCTCAATAAAAAACCTAGCTGTATTAGTGAAGGAGATAGTTGGCTATACAGGAGAAATAAAAATGGATACTTCCAAACCTGATGGAACTCCACGCAAATTAATGGATGTATCTAAATTAAATAATTTTGGGTGGAGAGCTAAAATTAATATGGAACAGGGTATTAAGATGGTATATGAAGAGATAATGGAAAAAAACATTTTAGAATTAGCATAATCTGTTAACCAATCCTTGAAAAGAAATATTAGCTCGTTGCTTCTCCAACATACCGTTTCATAATTTTATTTATAGACAGAAAATCCTCAGCATATTTTCTGGCATTATTTTTAAAAAAGCCGTTATCGTTTGTAATGGCTTTTCTTATGGCAAGTTTTAATCCGGCATTATCTTCTGCCTCACACAATATCCCCATATTATATTTGTCAATAACATCATACAACCCGGAACCGGCATTGGCTGTTATTACAGCCAAGCCTCCTACGGATAATATGTTTGTTAGTTTGGAAGGCATTACCAGATCGGAAGCACCTGCTTTCTGGATTACAAGGTGCACATCCGCCATGTTTAAAAACATATTCAGCTTTTCATTAGGCTGCAGCTCAAAAAAAGTTATATTTTCTAAACCAACCAGTTCAGCATTATGTTGCAGCACAGTTTTATAGTGCCCGGAACCGCAAATAACGAACTGAGTACTTATTCCTTCATCCTGAAAATCCTTTGCTGTGTCCAGAATTACTTCAAGCCCCTGCTTTTCGCCAATAGCTCCTGAATAAAGCACAACAGGTATATTTTTATTTAACCCAAAAACTTCTTTTAGTTCATTTTTATTTGGCAAAGGATGAAAAGCATTCGTATCACTCCAATTAGGGAAAAGCAAAACAGGTTTATTTGTTTTTGCTGTTACCTTTTTTTTCATCCCTTCCGATATTGTACTTGCAACATCGGCCCTTTTTAAAATAAACCGTTCTATCCTGAATAAAGTATCTATTAATGTTTGGGAAGAAATCATATTAAGATCCCTGGCTGCATCTACCTGCAGGTCCTGTATATGATATAAAAATTTTGCTCCTATTATTTTTTTATATAATGAAGCAACAATTCCTAATGGCAAAGGAGGCGTCACGTTCATAACATAATCAAATTTCCTTCCTGTTAAAGTAACAATCTTAAAAACAACAGACACAAAAAAAGAAAAATCAAATAATATTCGTTTTTTGCCGGTAGGGATCTTTGGAACAATATGAGGGCAGCGATAAACGGTTATTTCATTCCCATTGTTAGTTAAGCGCTTTTCTTTTTTATACCATTTATTCTTTTTCTCATAAGGTGGTTGAACCTTCCAATAAGGGTAATAAGGATAGGTGGAAATTACAGTGCATTTAAAACCATTGTCCGCCAGCCAGTCTATCATTTCGGCATTGTAACGCCCTATGCCGGTAAGTTCTGGAAAATAATTCCCTGCAATAAGAAGGATAGATTTTTGCATTGTAAATCTTGTTTAACTAAAAGCCTTTATTAACTGATTAACTACAGCGGCATAACTAAACTTCTCTTCAAATGTAATCCTGGCATTCTTTGCATATTCTATCCAGACATCCATTTTATCGAGTTGTAAAATAGCATCAGCTATTTGGGATGGGGATTGTTTATCAACAAAAATTGCCTGCTCTTTATCAGTTACCATTTCTGGAATAGATGCATGGTTTGTTGTTATAACAGGAGTAGCGGCATTTAAGGCCTCAATTATCGATCTTGGTTGGGCTTCTTGCGGATAATAAGTAGGGAGAATAAAAATATCCGCATTCAGGAGTATTTCTTTCAAAACATTTCTATCAGTAATTTTCCCAATATAATTTACATATTTATCAAGATTGTTGCTAAGAATAAACTCTTCAAATCTTTTTTCGTCTTTTAAGTTATTCCATCTTCCAATAAAATTCATTTTAAATCTGCTAAATCTTTTTTCTTTTAAAATTAAACAAGCTTTTGCGACATCATTATAACCTTTTGATTCAATCATGTTACTTATATAACATATACTTAATTCTGATCGCTTGTTCTTTTTGCTAATCTTTTGCAATATTTCGGCTTGTGAACAAATAATTTCTTTATCAACCGGATTATATGCAACAGTAATTTTATGCGTTGGAAGAAAAAATTTGGCTTCATTTGCCAGGCTATCACTTAAAAAAATAAACTTATCTACCGATCTCAAAAAGAAGTTAGTTGCTTTTCTATGCCATTTTCTTTTATAAATTTCTGCAAAGTTGCCATTTCTATTGTGCGCTATAATTTTATTTACATATTGCCGGGCCAACATTACTGTAAAAACATCCCTGAGATGCCCTTTTGCAGAAGACGCTGCTACAAAATAGAAAATATCATACTTATTGGCCTTTAGTTTCTTTCGTAGCTTATAGTATTTCAATATATAATGAAAAAAAATTTTGAAATTATATTTAATATGAGTCCAGCTTTTTTCAAAAGGATTGAAATCATCTGTACCTACATCCTGAATGTTTATATCATATTTATCCTTAAGCAATTCATAAGTAACCAGACTACCTATTTCCGCACCATTAAAACCTCTTTCAGGGTCAGGCATCATACAATAAAAAAGCACTTTTTTCATGAAAATTTAAACGGATATTATTTTAAAATCTAAGCTTTATCGAATTAGACTATTTTAAAGCCGCAAATGTAAACTTGTAAAGATTTAAAATTGGTATATATCTTGGATGATTAAATCAAAATAGCTGAAAATGTTACAACCATTTATTGTTCTGTTTTATATAACAAGCATTTTTATGACTGGCGGGCATGAGATTAACTATACCCAGAATATACA
>JAEWJV010000349.1 GCA_023386395.1 Bacteroidota bacterium | reverse complement strand
CCATTCGGCAATAGCTTTTATGGCGGCAGGAAAATTTCCTGACTCTCCTATTCCCAAAAAACTTCTTACCATAATAAAACCGCCGGTGCTTTTTACAAAAGCATGCAGCATGGCGGCAATACTCCATAAAATGATTGAGATAGTATAACCCAGCTTTGTTCCTATATTATCAATCAACCTGCCAAAAAGTAATAACCCGATAGCATAAGTAAATGAAAACGCCATTACAATGCGGCTGTAATCTGTTTCAGTCCAGCTGAATTCCTTCTCCAGCACAGGTTTCAACAAGCCAATAACCTGCCTGTCGATATAATTGATGGTTGTTGCAAAGAACAACAATACAACAACCATCCAGCGGACGTTGCTGTTTTTTTTATCCATTGAAATAACCATCGCTTCGGAATTCTTTTTAATCATGGCATATTTATAAATAAGCAACCACTAATACTGCTAAATATTTTTCAGCTTTGCGAGTTCATCGCGCATTTGCTTTAATATTTTATCATTGGCTTCTACCAAATGTTGTGTACGGCCAGCTTTATACCATTCTAAGAATCTGTCCTGGTGATAAAAAGGTTCTGGCGTAAGCAATTCGTTTTCGAGATAACTGATAAGACTTGAATAATAAGAATCCTTTTCACCTGCAATCATAACCCTTGCACGCAAAGCATTAAAATCATTCAACTGCTGATTGATCGCTTGTATATAGCCAGGATGATTAAATGAAGACGCATCCACGGTTTGCATTACCTCTTTCACAAATATGCCGGAACCTCCGTCTTTATTTGGTTGTTCAAGGTTCATTAAACCTGCAATTGTTGGTGTAAGATCTGTGTGTTCAAAATATGATAATTGCCGGTTTTTAGCGATGGATGGGCCAGCAAATAGCATCGGCGTTATCACACTGTCTTTATCAACCATAGGATGCCAGCCCTTTTCGCTTTGTCCATGATCGGAAGTAACAATCAGTAAAGTAGATTCCCATTTACCGGTTTGTTTTAAATCATCGATCAATACGCCTAATAGCCGGTCTGCGTTTTCAACAGCATCAACATAAGGTGAACCTGCACCCCAAATATTCCTGTAATAAGATTTATCCGGTGTTGTATAAGATAAGAAACGGCCTTCATTACCCGGTGTTTGTAAGTGTATCCTGAAATAACGTACGTCATATTCATGCAGCAATTCAATGCTTTGCTTTGTCACCTGTTCATCCGTCATACCAGGGTTATGTATGTTGATGGTAAAGCCGTTACTTACAGATGTATAGGCTTTTGTATTGACTACAAATGCAGTTATTTGATTTGCAGGAAATACATCCTGCAACATTTTATTTCCCTGTTTAATAAACAATGTTCCTTCCTGTAACACAGGATTGGGAAACGATGAATTATGTATGCGGCCATATTCACCAACTGTTGGATGATGCGGCATGATCATGTTCGATTGCTGAATGTAGGTTCCTTCTTTTATAAGACCATTGAACACGGGCATATTCAGTTTCTCCGGCGCTCTCCAGTGAAGCCCGTCGATAAAAAACACTATTACTCTTTCCGGTTTATTCATAATCCTTATACTATCATATTCAAAAATTATAAAGCAAGTTGTGGGTAGCACCGCTCCTATTCGCTGATGCATTATTGTTTAGTCTTACAAACATTCAATATTCAACAACCAATAAACAATGTTCAAGTGTAAAAGCTGCGGCATTAGCAACTTTGTATTGAATATTTAGAAAAAACAAACATCCTCAATCTCTTCTTCCAAACACAGCGCCTCTTTCAATCGGCATTACATTATCTGCATAAAACTTCAACCAATTATTTTCAAGCTTTCTTGCTTTTGGTTTCCAATTGTTCATGCGGTTTTCAAATTCATCCTCATCAATTAACAGGTCTATCTTTCTTTTATCAAGATCAATTAAAATCACATCGTCATTTTCAATAATGGCAAGCGGTCCGCCGCAGGCAGCTTCCGGCATTACTTGCCCAATCGTTATGCCTTTATTCAAACCTGAAAGTTCACCATCAGTAACAACGGCAACTGTATCTGCAAGGCCAGCACCACTCAATGCCGCCATAAAGCTGCAGGCGAATACAGTGCCCGGCCCGCCAACCGGCCCCATCATTCTCAACACAACAATATCTCCATCAACAATGTTACCTTTTGCAAGCTCCTGCATGGCCAGGTCTTCATCTTCATACACTTTTGCAGGACCGCTAAAAATACGGTTCGCGACATCAATACCTGAAAGTTTAACAATTGCGCCATACGGCGCTATGGTGCCTCTTATAATGGCAAGCCCCGGTTCTTTTCGAAAAGGATTATTTATTGCATGAATGATAGCATCATCAATCTCAACAGGCTGTTCCAGCACGGCAGCCAATGTTTTATTTTCAACCGTTAATACTTCTGTGTTGAGTAATATTTTAAGCTGATGTAAAACGGCATTGGTTCCACCAGCCTTATCGAAGTCTTCAATACGATCGGGGCCATTAGGCCTTATCTGCGTAATTTGTGGAAGCCTTGCAGATTCATCTTCAAACATTTTAATCATATCAATATTCAATCCTGCTTCAACAGATACCGCGGTGAGATGCCGTACCGTATTTACTGAACAGCCGGTAGATATAGCAACTCTTACCGCATTTTCAAAAGCTTCTTTGCTAAGTATATTTCTTGGACGAATATCATCTTTCACCAGTTCCATAATTTTTGAACCCGCCATTTTGATAACGCTCTTTAACCGTTCGCTGCCGGCTCTTATGGGAGTGGTTTTGGATAAAGCCATGCCCAATGCTTCTGCCATACAATGCATGGAGTTAGCTGTGGCAAGCCCCGCACAAACACCAGGACCTTTAATAGCACAGCGCGTCCAGTCTTTCATATCATCGATTGTCATCTTTCCTGTAAGCAAAGTACCAACGCCTTTATACACTTCTTCAATGTCAACATTTTTGCCATTACAGGTACCGCCAAGTTGATAGCCACAAGGCACAACGATTGACGGGATATTCAATCTTGCCGCGGCCATAAGATGTGCAGGTGTTGTTTTATCGCAGGATGATAATAAGATCATTCCATCCAATACCGCGCCTTCAATCATCACTTCAATATCGTTTACCATCAGGTCGCGTGTTGGCATAAGATAACGCGCTTTTTTGCCTGCAGATGTTACAAAATCTGATGGCGCAATCGTATTTATTTCAAAGGCCAAACCACCGGCTTCACACACTGCCTGTTGCGCCAGTTTTGAAAATTCATCAAGATGCTGATAACAAACCGACAGGCCGGAAGAAGAATTAATAACCGCTATTTTAGGTTTATCAAAATCTGCTTCATCTATACCCATAGCAATCCATTGCGCCCTTCGTACGGTCCATCTCGTACTGCCTTCCTCAAAATTGCTCCTGAGATTATTTTTCATTAGCATTCTTTAAATTATTTTCTTTCATCCATTCCTTTGCCATTACACCATTAAGCGCTGTTGCTGTAATATTTTCTTTTAACATTAATCCGCTTGCCGCACCAACCGCATAACCCATCCCAAAACACTGCGCGGTAACACGCGCTGAAGCCAGGGCTTCATGTTCCGCTGACATGCAGCGGCCGGCGACCAATATATTTATAGCATTTTTTGGAATTAATGTTTCGAAAGGAATATCATAAAAATCATTTTCGGGGTAATATATTTTTAAACCACCGGCTGCATGCAGTTCAATCGGCCATGCAGAATGTGTAATAGCATTTTTATTTTTTATGGCATGCATTACATCATCATTCATAAGCCTTGCCACGCCTGCAATTGAACGTGTTTGCCTGATGCCTATCTGTGTACCTGTATCAGACACATACGCGTTGCGGAATGCATCAATATTTTCAATTAAAAACCTGGCATATTCACGCGCCTGTTTTCGGCCTTCTGTTTCTGCAAAACTGAGATCAGTTGAATTAATACCTGATGGCACAGCGCCATTGGGATAAGTTATCCTTGTCATATTGCAAAGCACTTCGCCGGAATTAGGCAATGGAAATGCATATACATGATGCCTTGGCAAATTGTATTTACCTGAATGGTGCGCTTCAGCCACTTTATTATTTAATTCTTCCGGGCAAACAGAAAGAAAAGCTTTCATATCGACGTTGCCCATTTTAAATATCATGGTTGGTGTTTGCACTTGGCCATTATTGCCGAAAGTTGTTTCAAGGCTGATGCTATGCACCACTTCCGCATCTCCGGATGCATCAATAACAATTTTGGGCTTAATGGCATACTGGCCTTCCTGGCCTTTTAATAACAGGTAACTGACGCGGCCGCTATCATCCGTATAAGCATTCAAAAAATTAGTATGGTAAAGTACAATGCAGTTATGTGCAGCCAACAATTCATCCGCTGTTTCTTTCCACTTTAAACTGTCATGCGGTACAAGCAATGTTCTCCCAAACTGCACAGGTTTGGCAACAGCATGTTTGCTTTGCAGGGCGGAATAAAATTCATCAGCGAAACCAAACACTATCTGTTCCGGTTTATTGCCACTGCTGAATAAACCACAGATGGTTCCGCTAAGACCCGCAACAGTAGCGCCGCCGCAAAAACCATATTTTTCAATCAGCAGAACAGACAATTTTATCCTTGCCGCAGCAATGGCAGCAGCAACGCCCGCAGGGCCTGCACCAATTATACAAACATCAGGTTCATATCTTACAGGTACATTATAACTATCAACGGTGAACATTCTTTTCATCCAGCATATTTTCTGTTGCAGGAAAGTATTGGAGGTTACAGATATTGGAAGGCTGCCTGCCATTCAAAGCATCAATAACCGCCTGTGCCGCAGCAATGGCAATCCGTTCATTAGATTCTTTTGTAGAACCTGCAACATGTGGTGATAAAACAACGTTAGAGAATTTAAGTAAAGGATTGCCCGCATTCATCGGCTCTTCTTTAAATACATCCAATGCAGCGCCCGCAATTTTATTATCAGATAAAGCATTTACAAGTGCCTGCTCATCAACCAGGTCGCCCCTTGAAGTATTAATGAGATAAGCTTTTGGCTTCATGATATTCAAATACTGATCGCCTATAAACTTATGGGTGAGCGGCGTTGCAGGACAATGAACGCTTACAAAATCAGATTCCTTAAATATGGTTTCAAGATCATCTGAAAAATTCACATCCAAACCTTCATGTGCAATGAACGGATCGTAAGCGGTAACCAGCATGCCCAGACATTTACAGAATTTTGCAGTAGCCCGGCCGGTTTTACCATAACCTATTATGCCTATCTTCTTTCCTTTTATATCAATCTGGTTGAGTGAAAAACGTTCATGCCATCTTTGTTTGCGCACGGCTTTATCCATAAATATAACCTGCTTTGAAAGCGCCAGTATCATAGCCACCGCATGTTCTGCAACCGTTGTATCATTTGTCCCCGGTGTATTGCATACATATATGCCATGCTCGCCTGCAAACTTCATATCAACATTATCCATTCCCACGCCCGTTCTTGCAATAATTTTTAAATGAACGCCCTTTGCAATTACATCTTTATCAAAAATCGTTGTGGCCCTGAGAATGACGGCGTCCGCATCTGCAATCAAAGCCATCGCTGTTTCTTTTGTTGTATCAGGTGCCAGCACCATGTCCACTTTCCCTTCCAATATTTCTGTGCCTTTGGAGTTTATTGGTTCTGAAATAAATACTTTCGGGAGTTTGCTCATATATGTTTTAAACTTTTAATTGTTTTCAAAAAGATGTATCAGTGCGCTGAAATCAAGCTCACCTTTTCCTTCAGATACAAGCTGCTGCATTTCATTGTGCAGAAGTTGTGTGCCGGGCAGGTTAACCGATCTTTCAGCGGCAGCCTGTTTGGCAATACGCAGGTCTTTGGTATATAACTTTAATTTGAAGCCCGGGTAAAAATCCCGGTTAATTATTCTTTGCCCGCAAACAGCCAGCGTTCTGCTGTCTGCAAAACCGCCTGATAAAACTTCTTTTAACCTGGCAAGGTCAATGCCTGCGCTGGCTGCAAGCGAGAATGCTTCAATCACGCCCTGCGTAGCCAATGCCGTGGCAATCTGGTTGCATGATTTTGCAATCTGCCCGGCGCCTGTGGCACCGATATGGTTAATCTTCTTACCTAATATTTGAAACAAAGGCAACGCACGGTTAAAAGCCGCTTCGCTGCCGCCAGCCATGATGGAAAGACTGCCGGTTTTAGCACCAACATCACCACCTGAAACAGGCGCATCCAACGTGTCAACACCAACAGCTGCAAACCTTTCATGGATTTCTATTTCTGTAGCTGCGTCAATGGTTGACATATCTATAAAAAGCTTGCCTTTACTTAAGCCTTCTATCAAACCATCATTGCCAAAGGCCACTGCCTTTACCTGCGGCGAATCAGGCAGCATAGTGATAATAATATCCGACAACGCCGCAATTTTTTTGGGTGATAATACGCCGATGGCGCCGTCTTTTTCAAGCTCCTGTATGGACGCAGCACCTGAACTAAAAACATACAGCGTATAACCAGCGTGTATCAGGTTCGTGGCCATCGGCTTGCCCATAATACCCAACCCGATAAATCCTATCTTTTCTTTCATTGTTATTGTTTGATTGGCGTTTGGTTATGCGGAAGCGCCTGATTTTTTTAATGCTTCAATCGTTTGTTTGGCACCTGTATTCAGAAAGCTTGCATCGGTTCCACAGGCAAAAACCCGGATACCCAGGTCATAATATTTTTTCAGGTCAGCAGGATTGGCAAGTAATATTCCAATATGTTTACCGGCACGTTTTGCAGCAGCTATAATTTTATCAACGGTTTCAACAAAAAGCGGGTGTGTTATCTGACCGAAAATGCCAAGCGCCATGGAAAGATCAGAAGGCCCGATGAATAACACATCAACACCATCAATTGTTGCAATTGCCTCAAGATGATTTAAAGCTTCTTTTGTTTCTATTTGTATAACGCCCAGCAATTCTTCAGAAGCCGCTTTGCGGTAAGCGTCAAAATCATCTCCATATTTAGCAGCACGTATCATTTTGGCAACGCCCCTTGTTCCTTCCGGCGGATATTGCATGGCCCTGGCAACAAGCAATGCCTCTTCAGCGTTTTCAATGCGCGGGCACATAATGCCGTCGGCACCTGCATCAAGCACACGGTTAATACGCTGGCGCTGGTAACTCTCCACTCTTATAATGGCTGAAACATTGGTGTTCTTTAAACCAAGTAGCTGATTGATCACATCTGCTTCAGCGCCTAATCCATGTTCAATATCCACAATCACCCAGTCAAAACCTGCGTTGGCAATTATTTCAGCAGAAAGTGCATTGCCAAGGCTGAGAAAAGTACCCAGCAATATGTCACCATTATTCAATCTTTGTTTTATTCCTTTCATTTAGATATTTGAATTTGTAAACAGTTCTATTTATTTCAGAAAATATTATTTCCTTTCATGTCATTTTGGTTAAGCGCCGCTTTAATTTACATGCAGCATACTTTGCTGCTGCATCAACAAACTGTGTATCCATATTTAATGAAGCAGGGTTTATAAATACCGGGTACACTTTCAACCAATAAGCAAATAAACTTAGGTCTGGCAAAAACAGCCGCTTCATTATTTGCAAAAATGAATACAATATTTGCCTTTGCCACAGTAAAAAGCTGCACTTTTCCTGCTGAAGGCTTGCAGCTTTTATGAATAATATTTGTCATAATATTTAAGAAATAAAAACCGGTTTTTCAGTTAAACAGGACACCTTTGTAAAAGAGAAATTCCTTATGAAAAAGTGTTTTGATTTATACGGAATTATTACATTAGCATCTATAACATTGTTTGTTCAGTATGAAGCCAATACTAATTAAAAACACATCGTCACCCAATCTTTCGTTTACGATTGAAGAGCGGATAAGACCGCATTTCAGTGTGCCTTATCATTTTCATAACGAGTATGAGTTGACGGCTATTTTAAAAGGACGAGGATCGAGATTTGTTGGTAACCATATCAGCAGTTTTGATAATTCAGATATGGTTTTAATTGGTAAAAACCTGCCGCATCACTGGCATAACGATAAAGAAGCTTCGCATTCGAACGAAGAGGTAAAGGC
>JAEWJV010000342.1 GCA_023386395.1 Bacteroidota bacterium | reverse complement strand
GCCAGAGCAGGTCACGGTATGCCCACGTATCTTTTAGCCTAAGGTCGAACAGCTTATGCTCCGACGTTATTTCCCAGTGATAATGTTGGTAGTCTGTCATTTAAAAAGCTACGAGCTGTGCAGCTATATGAAGTTAAAAACAGCTTCGAATATTTTTGTTTTGCAAGTCCTGGCTCAACATTGTTATCAAGGCTGTTTGCAAAGACGATTTTGATCCTTCAATTCCAAATTCCTAATTCCCTCTGCCCTACACCCTATACCTTTTGCCTTCCACCTTTTTTAAACAGCTTTTTCCACCACGTTTTTTTTGCGGCGCCATCATACCCATAACCCATACTGTAATCATAGCCATAACTGCCGCCGTAAGTATAGCCGTAGCCATAGTAACTGCGAATGCCTTTTACCTTTACATCGTTCACCACCATTGCAAGGTTTGGCAATTTCTTTTCTTTATACATTGTTTCCAGCATTTTCAGCTGTTTGCGCTGGGTGAACCGCTGGCGTACAATATAGAGGCTCAGGTCGGCATATTCACTCAGTACCTTGGCATCGCTTACAATGCCGAGTGGCGGGCTGTCAATCACGATATAATCGAAATTAGCTTTTAGGTAATCAAATAAGATTTTAAGGCGGTCAGACAACAAAAGTTCTGCGGGGTTAGGTGGTACAAAAGAAGTGGTGATGGCATACAGGCTTTCATAGCCATTTACCTGCCTGATGATTTTTTCAGGAGGAATATTGCCAGCCAGGAAACCAGGGAGATCGCCTGCAGCTTCAGAAGCTTCCAGGCTTATGCCTATTTTAGGCCTGCGCATATCAAACCCCAGCAATATTGTTTTTCTGCCTGATACCGATAGCACCGCCGCCAGGTTAAGTGAAACAAAGGTCTTGCCTTCGCCGGGCATAGTAGAGGTAACCAATATAGTGGAATCCTTCTTGTCTTTCGGCAAAAAATAACGCAGGTTAGTGCGCACGATCCTGAACTGTTCAGGCAATATGCCCCGGGTTTTACCTGCTATGATCGTTCTTTCTTTATCGGCAAAATGGCTGATCTCGCCGATAATGGGTGTTTCGGTGAATTTTAATATTTCATCACGGGTGGTAACGCGGTCATTCAGCAAATCCATTAAATACACAATCAGGAGGGGTAAGCCCAGGCCTGCAAATATGGCCATCAGGTAAATGTTTGAATTTTTTAAATTGATGGGCCCGCCGCTTGAAGCCCTGTCCACAGCTTCACTGTTACCCACTGCTGCCGCACGGGAAACCGCTGATTCTTCCCGCTTTTCCAGCAGGTAGAGATAAAGTTTTTCCTTGATACCCTGCTGGCGCTCTATTTCAAGCAGCTGCTTTTCCTTGGCGGGTATAGAGCGAATTTTATTTAAAGAAGTTTCATATTGCCGGTGCGCTGCATTGTAAGCATCAGTATATACTTTTTTTACATTGTCCACACTTTCCATTATCCTCTTGCGCGAATCGTCTAATGTTGTTTCCAAGGCTTTCACCTGCAGGTTTTTTTCCCCCAGTGTTTTTAATAATTCATCCCTTTTTATAACATCTGCATTGTAACCGCTTACCAGTGCGCCTAAAGTAGCGTCGCCAATACCCAGGTTAGAAGGCACCAGTTCGTACCGCCGTTTCGGGTTATTGATATAGCCGCTTACCATATCGGCTATATTCATTTGCAATTCCTGCTCATTTAATTTTGTTTCAAGGTCTTTAGCTATGCCGGTTTCCATACCGCCTTCAGCGTTTATATTAAGTGAATTGTTTACCTTAAAATCTTTCAGGTTATTTTCCACTTCGTTCAGTTCGCCACTGATGAAGATGAGACGGTCATCAATAAACCGGATGGTATTCTCTGCAATCTTATTACCTTGTTCAATATTATAATTATTATACTCTGCAGCCAGCGTATTTAAAATAACCTCCGCTTTGCGTGGCACCTGCGAGGAAGTGGACACCACCAGCACAGAAGAATACTTGCTTAAAGGGCTTACCGATACACTCCCTGCAAGGCCACCTGCCACTGCATCTGTGGGGCGCCATACAGCCTGGTACTGGTAATCGGGTTTATAATCTCCGGGATTATTAATATTAACCAGGTAATCAAAGTCGGGTGTATGGATGGTAGTTCGATTAGTTGCTTTTACGGCATTTTCACCATGTAAAATATAAATGCCGTCTTTTTTTACCTGCAGGGTAATGCTATAGCTCCGGCTGGAATCTTTTATACTGGAAAATACGAGAAACCTTTTAATGGGGTCCGGCTCATATACCTCAATGGTATTTACCTTTCCAATGGAATAATAAGCGGTATTGAGTTGCTGCGTTTTCACTACCCTTGCCATTAGCTGATGCGACTGCAGCACTTCCATTTCGTTGTAAATATTAGGCTTGGAAGTATTAAGCAGTTCTGACAAAACCTGGTCTTCATTGCTTTCTTTACCAGCATTTTTAATGAGCACTTTTATACTGGTGGAGTATACGGGGGTTTGGAAATGTATGTATATGTAAGCTATAATAAGGGCAACTACAAGAAAGATCGCGAACATAGGCAGGTAGTTCAGCGATTTCATCAGTAATTCCCTGAATGAAAATTCGTTTTCTTCTTCCTTTATGATTGTTTTTTTGGTTGAAGCTGCAGCCATTAAATTCTTATACTTTACTACCTTTTTGAAAAGTCAGTTGCACTTTAAACACATTTTACCTGTTGATAACATTTACAATAAGCAAAGCAGCAGAAAGCACCGTCATGGCCAAACCCAGGTAACGCACATTCCGGTTAAGGAAAGCATCATTATTAATAAACTTTGTTTTATCCGGTTCCACATAGATCACATCATTCTGCTGTAAATTATAATAAGGAGAAGTAAATATTTTATTGGAAGAAATATCCACCCGGCCAAATTCGCGTTTGCCATCCTGTTCACGTATCACCAGAATATTATCCCGTTTGGCATAAAGGGTAAGATCACCGCTCTGCGTAATGGCCTGCAGTATATTAATTTTACCATCTGGCACCTGGAGCGTGCCTGGGCTTCCCACCTCTCCCATTACCATCACTTTAAAATTGGCAATATTCACTGTAACTACCGACCCTTTTATATAATCATCTAACTGCTTTTGTAACTGCTGCTGCAATTGAGCCGGCGCTAAACCCGCAACAGGTATAGTGCCCAGTTGCAGCATTTGTATGTTACCGGCAGCATCAACCAGATAGCCCTGTACACCCTGCGTGGCAGCACCTTGGGTAATATTAAAAGCATCGGCTGCTTCTTTATTTATAGCAGTAATATTAATGTTCAGCCTGTCGCCCGGCATTATCACCACGGGCTTTTGCAGCACCATGCGTTCCGAATCGGTAACGCTGTCCCTAAGATATACGGCGTTTTGAAAATTCTTCGGCACACCGCAGGAAGAAAAGGCAGCCATAAAAATGATGCAGGCAAGCAGCGGGATAAGATTCCTAAAATAAGAAAGCATTAATCAGGTATAAAGATGAATGTCAGGCTGGCATTTGCCAGACAATGTACTTTGGCACCGGGCCAAAAAGCACAGAAAATGTTTATTGTTTGAAAAGGAAATTACAGAACAGTATTAACGGCTTCGCCGCCCTCACTCCCAACTGCTTCTTAAGAACAATCACTGGAAAAGAGAAAAAACTAAAGCAGCATTACCTGCTCAGTAAATAGTAACATGTTTAAATGGAAAGTATTGAACGGTACGGACGTCCTCACCGGACGTGGAATTGGCAAACAGTTTATTTTGGATTATTAATTTATTTTTTCGGATTCGGACTGATCATCACAAATTGCAATTCAGCAATCATCATCTCTATTGCAAATATGCTGATAAAATAATTTCAAACAAAATTTAAGGAAGCCGAGTTAGTGAATGATGAATTGTACATAGGGAATGATGGATTATAAATGGTGAATGATATAATAAGAGGCATAATAAGGAAGAATCTATCAGGCGAATTCTTTCCCGGTAAATAATACAATGCTTAATATACCTGGGCAATACAGGAACCTGCAAGCACGTATGAAGAAGCATCCGGAACAATAACAAAGTCACAACCTCTCCCAAACACTAAAATGCCCATTTGCAAGTGCAAAGCTGCAAGCCAGGCCATGCAACAGCGATCTGCGCTTAAATAATAAATGTTTTTTTGACAATTAAAAAAACTTATCTTATTTTAGCATGCTTGTAAAACCTGCCGCATAGCAGGTATTTTTATACTATCAATCAAGCTTTGGCGCTATATGAAAATTGATTACAGGATTAACTACCCATATACTTTTTTTAATACGGTTTTTATTTTTTGTCTAATAAGAATCCGGGAGCTGGTTTCTACCGGTTCCCTTGTTTTGTTCAGATACCATAAACTCAATTTAACCACGCAAAAAGTATTTATTTAAGAAATGAAAATTAGCCGTGTAATTGCAATCGCTGCAATATTATTGTACGCCTATACAACAGAAGGCCAGCCATTGGTTGTAAAAGCAGATAAACCAACTGCAGCCATTCAGCCAACCATGTGGGGAATATTTTTTGAAGACATCAACTTTGCAGCCGATGGCGGTTTATATGCAGAATTGGTAAAGAACCGTTCGTTTGAATTCTTTAGCCCTTTAACGGGCTGGTCTATGCGGCAGGTATCGCCAACCACAGGAAGCATACTGGTAACCAACAGGCAGGAAACAGACAGCGCAAACCCGCGCTACATAAGGGTTACACGTAATACTGCCACAGGTAAATTCGGATTAACCAATGAAGGTTTTCGCGGTATGGGCATTAAACAAAATGAGCAATATATTTTTACGGTTTCGGCCCGCAGCGAAACCGGCAATCTTGCATTGCATGTGCAACTGGTTGACAGTACAGGCAAAAATTTGGGCGAATCCCAAACCGTCAACATTTCTGGTAATAACTGGCAACAATACAAAACCAGCCTTACGGCAAATGCAACTGAATTAAAAGCCAGGTTGAATGTTTGGTTTGAAGGGGGGGGCGTTGCTGATTTTGATATGCTTTCCCTATTCCCGCAGCATACGTGGAAAGAAAGGCCAAATGGTTTAAGGGCAGATTTGGTGCAGTTGCTGGCTGATATGAAACCCGGCTTCCTGCGCTTTCCCGGTGGCTGTATTGTTGAAGGAAGAGAACTGGCAACACGCTATCAATGGAAAAAAACGGTGGGACCGGTTGAAGAGAGGCAGGTTATTGTAAACCGCTGGAATACGGAATTTGCGCACCGCTCTACGCCTGATTATTTCCAAAGTTTCGGGCTTGGTTTTTTTGAATATTTCCAACTGGCCGAAGATATTGGCGCAACGCCATTGCCCATTCTTAATTGCGGCATGGCCTGCCAGTTTAATTCTGCAGAAGTGGTGGATACAACACAGCTTGATCCATATATACAGGATGCATTGGATTTAATTGAATTTGCCAACGGCGATGTTTCAACAAAATGGGGGCATTTGCGTGAAATAATGGGCCGCCCCGCTCCTTTTAATCTTAAACTGCTGGGCATAGGCAATGAACAATGGGGCCCGCAATATGTTGAACGCTATAAAATATTTACAAAGGCTATCAAATCCAAATATCCCGGAATACAACTGGTAAACAGTGTTGGCCCTTCCCCGGAAGATGAAAGGTTTCATTTCCTGAACGATACCTTGCGCAAACTGAATGCGGATATATTGGATGAACATTATTACAGTTCGCCGTCATGGTTTCAAAACAATGCCAGCCGTTATGATGATTACGACAGGAATGGGCCAAAGATCTTTGCCGGTGAATATGCAGCGCAAAGTGTGGCAACCGTTAGTCCTTTAAATAAAAACAACTGGTTATGTGCGCTGTCGGAAGCTGCTTTCATGACCGGCCTCGAACGCAATGCAGACCTTGTACAAATGGCTTCTTATGCGCCTTTGTTTGCACACGTGGAGGGCTGGCAATGGACGCCCGATTTAATATGGTTTGATAACCTGAATTCTTTCGGCACGACCAATTATTATGTACAAAAACTATTTGCCAATAATAAAGGAGATAATATTGTTGCCATTACATCGGCTAACGAAGCACTTAAAGGAAAGGATAGTTTATACGCTTCTGCCGTAACAAATGCCGCTAATGAAGTGATATTGAAAATAGTGAATACATCTTCCCGGTCAATATCAAAACAAATAAATATTGACACCAAAAAGAAGCTTGCATCAAAAGCAATCGTAACAACGCTTCAAAGCAACGACCTTAATATGGTCAATTCAATTGAATCGCCAAAAAATATCAGTCCGCAGGTGAGTGAAGCTGAGGTAACAGGCAGGCAGTTGAACCTGGCATTACGTCCTTATTCGTTTACGGTAATTCATATAAAAATGCAATGATAATAGCAGGACGACCTGGTTGCAGCAAGCATATCTTTATTAAGTTCTCAAAATAATTGAGATGTTTGCATTAAAGATTGAAACAGATTGTTGAAGCATATTGCAATGCATACATTTAATTAGCGGCGCAATAAGAAGTGTATTAATTATGGCTGATGATTGTTTGTTTGAAGCTTGAGGCTTCACGTATAACAACTGCAAAGCCAACAGACATCGCAGGGCAGCATTTGAAGGTTTCTTAAAAATTTTAAAGCCCGTTGTATAAATAAATAATGCCTCTTTAAACAAGGCATTCTCTCCATCCCGAAAACATTCGGGAAAGAAGGGGCAAGGGTGATTACATCTTTATTCATCATTTCAAAAAAATAAACATGGCAAAATGGTTTAATGCAGGTCTAATAATAGCAACGGTTGCATTTGCATCCTGCAGTGAAGCACAACATGAAACTTCAACAACTATGGGCACAACAAAAAAAGACTGGGGCGAAGTGGACGGTAAACAAGTTTACCTGTACACACTTACCAACAAAGCAGGCGATGTGGTTACGATCAGCAATTACGGCGGCACCATTACATCTTGGATTTCGCCGGATAAGAACGGCAATAAAAGCAGTATCATTATCGGCTTCGACAGCTTAGGCACTTACAGGCAGAACCCTCCTTATTTTGGCGCACTGATCGGGCGCTATGGTAACCGCATAGGTAAGGCACAGTTTGCATTGAACGGAACAACTTATAAACTTGCGGCCAACAATGGCCCCAACAGTTTGCACGGTGGTATAAAAGGTTTTGATAAAGTGGTTTGGGATGCAACGGTTCCCGATTCAACACAATCTTCGCTTACTTTAAAATATGTAAGCAAAGATGGTGAAGAAGGTTATCCAGGCAACCTTGATGTTACGGTTGTTTATACGCTAAGCGACGATGATGGCTTAAAGATTGAATACACGGCAACAACTGATAAGCCAACACCGGTGAACTTAACCAATCACAGCTATTTTAATTTAACAGGAAGTGTAAAAAACAAAATTCTCGATCACTACCTGCAGATTGATGCCGACCGCTATACGCCGGTTGATCCTACATTAATCCCAACTGGTGAATTAAAAGCGGTGAAAGGAACACCATTTGATTTTACAACAGCTAAAAAAATCGGGCAGGACTTTAGTGCAGTACAGGGCGGATATGACCATAATTTTGTACTGAACAGGAAAGATTCTTCTTTACAGAAGGTGGCAACCTTAAGCGATTCTGCAAGCGGCCGTATGCTTGAAGTTTATACAACAGAACCTGGCTTACAGTTTTATACCGGTAACTTTTTAGATGGAAAATTTACAAATCATGATGGAAATCCATTGCTGGTTAATACTGCACTTTGCATGGAAACACAACATTTTCCTGATTCACCAAACAAGCCTGATTTTCCTTCTACCATTTTAGAGCCTGGCCAAACCTATCACAGCATTACAGAATATAAACTGAGTGTGAAATAATGAGTGCCTGGTTGTGAATGTTTTTAGTGAATCGTGGAACGTGAATGCAGGAGCGTGATAATTTTCAGGAGAAAACCTGCATCCACGTTTTGTAACATAAGCGTTAAAGAAATGACCTGATGGGAACATCATTCTTTCCAAAGCTTTATGCTTTCACGATTCCCCATTCCTGCACTTTAATTGTAATTTCGACAATTAAAAATCATTTCCTATCTTGCCTTCCTAACGCAGTTCTTGCGATATGACTAAGAATACCAATTATGTTATCGGCGTTGATTATGGAACAGATTCGGTTCGCTCCATAATTGTTGATGCTGCAACCGGAGAAGAAGTTGCCGCTGCCGTTTTTTATTATCCACGCTGGAAAGAACAGTTGTTTTGCGATGCTTCCGTCAATCAATTCCGGCAACATCCGCTTGATTATGTTGAAGGCCTTGAAGCAACCATTAAAGCCTGCATGCAGCAGGCCGGCCCAGAGATTTCGGCTAAGATTAAAGCCATATCAGTTGATACAACAGGCTCCTCTCCTGTTTTGGTAAATAAGGAAGGAACGCCGCTGGCATTAACGCCGGGGTTTGAGAATAACCCCAATGCCATGTTTATTTTATGGAAAGATCATACGGCTGTAAAAGAAGCGGCTGAGATAAATGAGCATGCTGCGAAATTTGATGTGAATTACCTGCAATACGTGGGCGGCATCTACTCTTCTGAATGGTTCTGGGCAAAACTTTTACATGTTTTACGGAAAGATGAAACGGTAAGAAAGGCTGCTTATTCATTGGCTGAACATTGCGACTGGGTACCATTTCTTTTAACGGGCGGCAATGATGTGGCTTCAATGAAGAGAAGCATTTGTGCCGCAGGCCATAAAGCTTTATTTGCAAAGGAATTTGGAGGTTTCCCGCCAAATGAATTTTTCAAATTATTAGACCCATTACTGGACGGTTTTACAGCCAGGCTTTTTGATAAAGCTTATACAGCATCGGAAAGTGCGGGCACGCTTTCAAAAGAGTGGGCTGAGCGCCTGGGTTTATCAAGCGATGTCATTGTGGGCATTGGCGCTTTTGATGCGCACATGGGCGCGGTTGGCGGGCAGATTGAACCTTATTTTTTAAGCAAAGTGATGGGCACATCCACCTGCGATATTCTCGTTGCACCCGAAAACGAAGTGCAGCATATTTTAGTGAAAGGTATATGCGGCCAGGTGCCGGGCTCAGTTATTCCCGGAATGATGGGTATGGAAGCAGGCCAGTCGGCATTCGGTGATGCCTATGCCTGGTTCAGGAATTTACTAATGTGGCCTTTGAAACAAACGCTTAATCAATCCACGATTATTGATGCGGATACAACCAGGAAATTAATTGAAAAAAGCGAAAGCAAATTGATTGCAGCACTATCCAAACACGCCGCACTGCTTGAAGTAAACGAAGATGATGAATTAGCGGTTGACTGGTTTAACGGAAGAAGAACACCTGATGCCAACCAGATGCTCGAAGGCGCTTTTTATGGCCTTAGCCTCGGCAGTGATGCCCCTCGTATGTTCAGGGCAGTGGCGGAGGCCACCTGCTTTGGCGCCAGGGCTATTGTTGAAAGATTTATAGAAGAAAAAATCCCGGTAAAAGGTTTGATAGGTATGGGCGGTGTTGCTAAAAAATCATCATTCATCATGCAGATGATGGCCGATATTATGCAGATGCATATCCGCATTCATAAAAGCGAACAAACCTGCGCCGCAGGCGCAGCCATGTTTGCCGCAACAGCTGCGGGTTTATACGATAAAGTGGAAGATGCTATGGCTGCAATGGGCCGCGGTTTTGAAGCGGAATACGTGCCAGACAAATCAAAGGCGGCGCTATATAATAAACGCCATACGAAGTATAAACAATTCGGTGCAGCAATTGAACATCTTACTATGAATAAATAATAATAAAATAACCTTGCTTTATGATGAAGAAACTTACCACAACGCTTCTTATTATTTGTATTTCGGCTTCCGTTTTTGCACAGGAAACCGTAAGCATGCAGGTGAATGCAAAAGCTGATAAAGACAAGATCAGCCGCTTTATTTATGGCCATTTTGCAGAACATCTTGGCCGCTGCATTTATGATGGTTTTTATCTTGAAGATTCAACATTGAATGTACCAAAACAAGGCCGCATAAGAATGGATGTGGTGAACGCATTGAAAGCCATTAATATTCCTTTATTGCGCTGGCCCGGCGGCTGTTTCGCAGACAGGTACCATTGGAGCGACGGCATTGGGCCGAAAGATAAAAGGCCATTGCGCATCAACTCCACCTGGGGCATGGTTCCTGAAGATAACAGTTTTGGCACCGATGAATTTTTGCAGCTGTGCAACCTGCTGAACTGCGAGCCGTATATTGCCGGTAATGTTGGAACAGGCACACCGCAGCAAATGTCTGACTGGATCGAATACCTCAATTTCGGCGGCAAGAGCACACTGGCCGACATGCGCCGTGCCAACGGTCATGCTGAGCCCTATAAAGTTGCTTTCTGGGGCGTGGGCAATGAAAGCTGGGGTTGCGGAGGCGATATGACGCCGGAATATTATGCCGACCTGTATAAACGCTATGCTGCTTTTTGTATAAACTATCCCGGCGCACCTTTAAAGAAAATTATGAGCGGCGCCAATGCAGATGACTATAACTGGACGGAAGTAAGCATGAAAAATGTAAGGCCCAATCAAATGTGGGGTTATTCCATGCACTACTATACCATCGTAAATAACTGGCAGCATAAAGGTTCAGCAACTAATTTTAATGAAGAAGAATATTTTAAAGGATTGAAAAGCTGCCTGAATATTGAAACACTCATCAACAAACACAGTGCTATCATGGATAAATATGACCCTGAGAAAAAAGTGAGCCTGTGCGTGGATGAATGGGGCATTTGGACAGATCCTGAACCCAATACAAACCCTGCATTTTTATACCAGCAAAGCAGCCTGCGCGATGCATTGATTGCCGCATCATCATTAAACATATTTAATAAGCATTGCGGCCGCATAAGAATGGCCAACCTTGCCCAAACCGTAAATGTTTTGCAGGCACTGGTGCTTACGCAAAAAGAAAAGATGGTGCTTACGCCAACTTATTATGTTTTTGATTTGTATAAATATCACCAGGATGCAACTTTATTGCCGGTGAATTTCTTCAGCCCTGATTATAAATATGGCGAAGAAAGCATTCCCGCTGTTAATGCATCTGCATCAAAAGACAGCAACGGCATTATTCATATTACACTGGTAAATATTGATCCGAAAAATAAAATCACGGTGAATGCAAGCCTGAATGGGGCTTCGTTTAAAACAACAGAAGGCCAGGTTTTAACTTCAGCCAGCTTCAGTGATATCAATACGTTTGACAATCCCAATAAAGTAAAGCTTGCCGCTTTTTCAGACTTTAAAAAGAATGGCAACGATTTAAGTATCAACCTGCCGCCAATGAGCGTAACATTGATTACGTTGAAATGATTGGCTGCATGAAAGTGAATTGTTGAAGCAAGACGTCATCATTTTATTGTTGCCATTTTTTGCAGATGCAGGTTCACCAAAATATTGTAATATGAGCAAGTATGAACACATTCAGCAGGAAGCTTTTGAAGCCAATATGCAGTTGCCAAAACTGAACCTTGTTTTGTTCACCTTTGGCAACGTTAGCGCCGCAGACAGAAGTCTCGGCGTTTTTGCGATTAAGCCTAGCGGTGTTCCTTATGAAGAACTCTCACCCGAAAAAATGGTGATTGTTGACTTTGACGGCAAAACAGTTGAAGGCAACCTCCGCCCTTCATCAGACACGCTTACACATGCTGTTTTGTATAAGCATTGGGAAAAAATAAACGGCATTGTGCATACACATTCAACCTATGCAACGGCCTGGGCGCAAAGCCTCCGTGATATACCTATCTATGGAACGACACATGCAGATCATCTTACTGCAGATGTACCCTGCGCTGCGCCCATGAGCGATGAAATGATAAAAGGCGATTATGAATATGAAACCGGCTTCCAGATCATTAATGCATTAAAAGAAAAAAATCTTAGCTATACGGATGTTGAAATGATTTTGGTGGGCAACCACGCACCGTTTACCTGGGCTAAAAATGCCTCAAAAGCCGTATATAACAGTGCTGTGCTGGAGCAATTGGCAAAAATGGCTTTCATAACAGAATCAGTAAATGCAAAAGTGTTGCGTATGAAAGATGCATTAATCAACAAGCATTTTGAAAGAAAGCACGGGCCTAACAGTTATTACGGGCAGGAATGATTGACGTGGAGTGTCAATCGTGAGACGTGAATGTAACAACGTGAAAATTTTAAGTTCGAATTGAGTTCGGCTTATTTATAAAAAATTAAAAGGAATGATTTAATAACAAGTAATCAGGTTCCGGAGCTTTCACGTCTGGCGATTTAGAATCAACATCAAACAATCAAACTATAATAAATACACAACCATGATAGATTTAAAAGACCTGGAGATATGGTTCATTACCGGCAGCCAGCATTTATATGGAGAAGAAACCTTAAAACAGGTTGCGGAACACTCGCAGGAAATTGTAAACGGAATAAACGCATCAAAACAAATTCCTTTCCCCGTTATTTTCAAGCCAACTGTAAAAACACCTGAGGAAATTGCAGCCACCATTAAAGAAGCAAACACTTCGCAAAACTGTATCGGCATCATCACATGGATGCATACCTTCTCTCCTGCCAAAATGTGGATTAACGGCCTGAAAATTTTACAAAGGCCTTTGCTGCATCTGCATACACAATTCAACCGCGATATTCCATGGAATTCCATTGACATGGATTTTATGAACCTGAACCAAAGCGCACACGGCGACCGTGAATTTGGTTTTATGGTTAGCCGTTTACGCATGGAAAGAAAAGTGGTGGTTGGATACTGGAAAGATGAAGACACTTTAAAAAGCATTGAAACATGGAGCCGGGCTGCAGCAGGCTGGCACGACTGGCAGGGCGCCAAATTCCTGCGTCTCGGTGACAACATGCGCTATGTTGCCGTTACCGATGGTGATAAAGTGGAAGCAGAATATAAATTCGGTTTTTCTGTAAATACCTATGGCATTGGCGATCTTGTTGCTGTAATCAACAGCATAAGCGATACTGATGTAAACAGGCTTATGGAGGAATATGAAGACAGTTATGTTTTGGCTGATGCTTTAAAAAAGAAGGGCAAACAACGCCAGTCATTAAAAGATGCTGCGAGAATTGAACTGGGCCTGAAAACTTTTATGGAGGCTAACAACTTCAAAGGTTTTACCGACACGTTTGAAGATCTACATGGCATGTTGCAATTGCCCGGTATAGCTGCGCAACGCTTAATGCAGTCAGGTTATGGATTTGCCGGCGAAGGCGATTGGAAAACGGTGGCATTGGTTCGCGCCATGAAAGTAATGGCGCATGGTTTAAAAGACGGCAACAGTTTCATGGAAGACTATACCTATCATTTTGAAAAAGGCAACGAAATGGTATTGGGTTCGCACATGCTGGAGATTTGCCCATCTATCGCCAACAAAAAGCCTTCCTGCGAAATTCATCCGCTTGGCATTGGCGGCAAGGCCGATCCTGTGCGGCTTGTGTTTGATGTGAACGGCGGCGCTGCGTTGAATGCATCGATCATTGATATGGGTAACCGTTTCAGGATGCTGGTAAATACAGTAGAAGCCGTTAAGCCCAAACATAAGCTGCCAAAGCTTCCTGTGGCAAGGGTTTTATGGAAACCAATGCCCGATATGAAAACCGGTTGCGCAGCGTGGATATATGCAGGCGGCGCACATCACACTTGTTACAGCCAGAACTTAACAAGCGAGCACCTGGAAGATTTTGCAGCGATGGCAAATATTGAATTTGTTTTAATAAACAAGAATACTAATCTTTATAGCCTTAAAAATGAGTTGCGCTGGAGTGAAGCATATTATAAATAACGCTGCATATTTTTTACCTGTTATAACGCAAGAACCATTGGCTACTTTTAATTATTTATACCCTGCTACATTAATTTCAAACAAAAAATTAAACTAACGATACATGAACAAGCTTGTAACGCAAGACTACTTAGTATTTATCCTGTATTTTATAATTGTAGCATCGTATGGATATTGGATTTATCGCCGCCGCAAAAGCAAAGAACATGATTCAAAAGCGTTCTTCCTTGCTGAAGGTTCTTTAACTTGGTGGGCGATAGGCGCTTCTTTAATTGCCTCCAATATTTCTGCCGAACAATTTGTGGGTATGAGCGGTGATGGTTTTTTTGCCGGTGTAGCGGTAGCTTGTTATGAATGGGTTGCTGCCATTGCGCTCATTATTATTGCTGTGTGGTTTATGCCTATCTACCTTAAGAATAAGATATATACCATGCCGCAATTTTTGAAAATGCGGTATAATAATACGGTATCATTAATCATGACGGTGTTTTGGCTGTTCCTTTATATACTGGTAAACCTTACTTCAATATTATACCTCGGTGCTGTAGCCATCAGCGGGCTGGTGGGGCCTGAATACCTACACCCGATTATGATTGGGCTGGCTTTATTTGCACTCATTATTACGCTAGGCGGTATGAAGGTGATAGGATTTACCGATGTAATACAGGTGGCTGTATTAATCATCGGAGGTTTTGCAACCATCTATTTTGCACTCCAGCAGGTAAGCCATCATGTTGGTGATGGCACCGGTGTGGCCAACGGGTTTTCTACCTTAATGAAGGATGCACCCGATCATTTCCACATGATATTTGACAAGCCCACCGTTGAAAGCTCTCAATATGATATTCAGCGCTACGTGATCCTGCCGGGTATTTCCATGTACTTCCTCGGCCAATGGATCGTAAACCTCAATTACTGGGGATGTAATCAATACATTACACAGCGTGCATTGGGCGCCGATCTTAATACGGCCCGTACAGGTATTTTATTTGCCGGCATGCTGAAAATAATGATGCCGATCATTGTAATGCTTCCCGGTATTGCCGCTTATGTACTTTACAAAAACGGCGTATCCATGACAGGGCTTACCCCTAATGTAGCCCCTGAAGATCTTTACCAGATTAAAGACAAAGCTTATTCATCTGTGCTCGCCTTTTTACCTACAGGGTTAAGAGGTTTGTCTGTAGCAGCACTTACAGCAGCCATTGTGGCTTCGCTGGCCGGGAAGGCAAACAGTATTTCCACCATTTTTACGCTGGACATCTATAAAAAATATATGGGGAAAAATGCCAGTGAGAAACAACTGGTAGTTATAGGCAAACTAGCCATTGTAGCTGCCATGTTGTTAGGTCTTATGCTTACCTGGAGTGATACGCTGGGTATTGGCGGCGAAGGCGGTTTCACCTTTATTCAGAAATATACCGGCTTTATAAGCCCAGGCATTTTGGCAATGTTCCTGCTGGGCATGTTCTGGAAGAGAACCACAGGTGCAGCAGCCGTTGCCGGTATACTGGTAGGCTTTATTACTTCAGTAATCTTTAATAATTATGCAGCTGAATGGTTCGGTCACGAAACATTACTGTATACAGCCTTCCCTATAATTAAAGAAGGCGTTACTACATGGGAAATACCGTTCCTGGTATGCATGGGATGGTCAGGTGTGTTTACCGTGCTGGTGATGGTTGCCATCAGCCTTGCAGGGCCGAAAGTAAACCCGCAGGCTATTGACATTGAACCCGGCATGTTTAAGGTAACACCGCGTATTTTAACCATGATTGTAATTACGCTTATATTACTTACTGCCATTTATGTAAGGTTCTGGTAAAACAGATTCATTGAATAAAAAAAACGCTCCGCAAACCGGAGCGTTTTTTTTATATATAAAATCCTGCGTTACAAATCCGATATCTTTTTTATAAGCGCCTCAATCAGTGGCGCCTGGTAAGTAAGAATTTTTTCTTTTGCTGTTGCGGCATCAAACCATTCAGCCCTGTCAACTTCCGGTACTTCTATGCGTTTGCCGGACCGCGGCGGCCAGTCAACCCAAATTAAATTGCTGCTGATATTTGTTGTATCAAAATCCTGTTCTGCAGCAAAAGCATAAACGGTTTTGCCGCTTTTATTTTTTACAGGAGGTAATTCAACAAAATCTTTTGCTGTGACTGTTTTGCCGGTTTCTTCTTCAAATTCTCTTTTCGCTGCCTCCAAAGCATTTTCTCCTTCATCTAACTCTCCTTTGGGTATTGACCAGGCGCCTGCATCTTTTTTTGCCCAGAAAGGGCCGCCGGGATGCACCAGCATTATTTCCAGGAAATTATTTTTTCTTCTGAATAAAATTATTCCCGCACTTTTTTTACCCATATTATGTGCCTTAACATTTTTATGTTTTGCAAGCTAACCACCACACATTACATTTGCGCAATTTACCTGTAATGAATCAAAAGCTTACTCACAACGAATCAGTTCCATCCAAAAAGAAAAAAATTATTGTTCTCGGCAGCGGCCCCAACAGAATTGGTCAAGGCATTGAATTTGACTACTGCTGTGTGCACGGCCTCCTCGCCATTAAAGAATGCGGCTATGAAGCCATCATGGTGAACTGCAACCCCGAAACGGTTTCCACCGATTTTGACATGGCGGATAAACTTTACTTCGAGCCTGTTTACTGGGAACATTTATGGGAGATAATTGAATTGGAAAAGCCGGATGGCGTCATTGTTCAACTCGGTGGCCAAACCGCCTTGAAACTGGCGAAAAGGTTGCACGAAAAAGGCATTAAAATTATTGGCACCTCTTTCGACAATATGGATATTGCTGAAGACCGTGGCCGTTTCAGCGACCTCCTGAAAGAACTTGATATTCCTTACCCGCAATATGGCACAGCTTATACGGCAGATGAAGCTATTGAAGTGGCCAAACAGGTTGGTTATCCTGTATTAGTGCGCCCCAGCTATGTTTTAGGTGGCCAGCGTATGCGTATTGTGATAAATGATGATGAACTGGAAAAAGCCGTTGTAAGTTTATTAAAACATATTCCCAATAATAAGATATTAATCGACCATTTTCTCGACCGTTGCCAGGAAGCAGAGATTGATGGCATCTTCGATGGCGAAACTTTTCATGTAATGGGTGTAATGGAGCACATTGAACCTGCAGGCATTCACAGCGGTGACAGCAATGCCGTTCTGCCGGCGTTCAATCTTACGCCCCTCGTTGTAACTACGATGGAATATTATGCAGAGAAAATTGCACGGGCCCTGGATATCCGCGGCCTTATTAATATACAGTTTGCAATTAAAGACAATAAGGTTTTTGTAATTGAAGCCAACCCCAGGGCCAGCCGGACAACGCCATTTATTGCAAAAGCTTACCAGATTCCTTATCTCAATGTTGCCACAAAGGTTATGTTGGGTGAAGTAAAACTAAAAGATTTCACTTTTGAAAAGAAACTGGAAGGTTTTGCCATTAAGGAACCTGTTTTCAGCTTTAATAAATTTCCGAAAGTTAATAAAGAGCTCGGCCCTGAAATGAAGAGTACGGGTGAGGCAATCCGGTTTATAAAAGATCTGCGCGATCCTTATTTCCGGCAGTTATACAAGGAAAAGAGCATGTACCTGAGCAAATAAATCGCGGTTTAATTGTCTTATTAACAATTTCTGAGCGAAATATTCACATTTAGAAAATAAATCCCGGCGAAAAATCGTAATTTTGCAGCCCGCATTTTATTTTTAGTAACTTTAACTAACAATAAGCATCCTTTTTGCGTATAACTTGTATTAATAACAAAGGACAACATATATGAGGCAGCTAAAAATCGCTACCCAAATCACCAACCGTGATTCCCAGGCCGTTGAAAAGTATCTGCAGGAAATTTCTAAAATTCCGATGATCACTCCCGAAGAGGAAACCACACTGGCTCAAAGAATCAAGATGGGTGACCAGAGAGCACTGGACAAACTCGTGCAGGCCAATTTACGTTTCGTGGTATCTGTCGCTAAGCAGTACCAGCACCAGGGCCTTTCTCTTAGCGACCTGATCAACGAGGGCAACCTCGGTTTGATAAAAGCAGCCCAGCGTTTCGATGAAACCAAGGGTTTTAAATTCAT
>JAEWJV010000313.1 GCA_023386395.1 Bacteroidota bacterium | reverse complement strand
TATCTACGGTTCTGTTATCTCACTTTATTTAACCGCCTTGCAAAGGCTGGCCAACACACCGGGTAACCAGAAAAGCAGTTTGATACTGGAAGAATTTTCTACTATTTTCTTTAATGGTATTGACCGCTTTTTGGCGGTTTGCCGTTCTTACAAAGTAGCTATTACGATGGTGATACAGGATGCCAGCCAGCTAAAGTTACACTATGGCAAAGAGCAGGCAGAAGTAATTTTAAATATGGTGGGCAATATAATTTCCGGACAGGTAACCGGTGAGAGCGCTAAAGCGCTTTCAGACAGGTTCGGCAAAATCATGCAGGACAGGGAAAGTGTTGCCATCAACAGCAGCGATACATCCGTTACACGTTCCAAACAACTGGATTTTGCCATACCGCAATCTACCATTGCTTCACTGTCCAGTGGTGAGTTTGTAGGCACGGTAGCTGATAATCCTGACCAGCGTATTCCGCAGAAAATGTTTCATGCGGAGTTTGTGCAGGATGTTCAAAAGCTTGCCAAAGAACAAGCTGGTTACCGGCAATTACATGTTGATAATATCGATAATAAAATGATTACGACAACTTACCTGCAAATAAAAAAAGATATTAAAGACCTGATGGAAGAAGAAATGGAACGGTTGATGAATAACCCGGAATTGGTTGGACTGATTATAAAGTAAATAAGAGATATTATATAGGATTAATTTCTGCACAGCATTGCATGGCGCAGTTCACCAGTAACCGATGGAATTTTTTGTTATTACTCAAAGGCCTGCTTTAATAGATATTAGAACCCAAAAGCTGAAACTAAGGTCTTATACAAAAAATAGTCAGAAAAGGATATTTATCCGGAAAAGACAAATGCAAGATATATTAATGTTTCATCTCATAAACTAACAGAAGAAATAAAGCCCATGATTTAAGGAACTACCACACTTACTATATTTTCCACAGTATGTTGATAACTATTTTAGTATAAATTTTTAACTGTCAGTAATATATTGCTAATTTTGTTGTATCAAGTTCTTTGAGCCATGTCTTGGGGCAAGTTGTCAAAAGAAGTCCATCTAAAAGTCTTAAAAGACAACCCATTTGGGATTATTTCTTGTGCCTGGCCGTGACTGTGCCGTAGACTTTTGTCGCCTTACCGTGTCATTCGTTATATCAGTCCATAATTGCCAGTATAGAGAAGTATGCTTATTTAATTATTTAAGCAAGAAGGATTAGAGAGTGCAAAGAGAACATCGCCTACGCTTTTGATGGCTTGTTTTTTAAATAGAAAGGAATTACTGAATAAGCAAGAGGGTAATTCCGCCCTCTATTTAAAAATTAAATTATGATACAACAGCTATCATCCCAAAACATTGATGATTTGGTTCAAGGTATCGAATCCATCATCGAGAACCGGTGTTCTCTATTAGATGAAGACCGTAAACTTCTGCTTGATGTGGTCGTTATACTGAAGAAGTACAAACAAAAACGAGAGGTTGCAGGCGTGGCAAGCCTATTGCTAATAGTTAAGGCCATTGCACTGCTTACGAAGTTTTTTGTTTGAACGATTTGACTGGAAGTTTTATGTAGTAATCTAATGCTCTCTAATTTTTTTATGAATTTAGGAAATACGATAAAGGATATTAGAAAATATAGGGGCCATACACAGGGGGATTTTGCAATGGAATGTGATATAACGCAAACATATTTATCGCAGATTGAAAATAATCAGAAGGAACCTAATTTATCTGTGTTAAAAAAAATTGCGGAGAAATTAATAGTGCCGTTGCCAATACTATTTTTTCTATCAATAACAGAGGAAGATGTACAGCCAGAAAAAAGAGAAATGTTTAATACCATTAATCCTACTGTAAAAGATATAATTAATGAGATCTTCACAGTATAAAAGAAAGCAACTTAAATTTTTAGCTTCTATTTTATGCTGCCATCCTGCAGAGGTCGAATATTTGTGCAAAAATATTAAAAGTTATTACGGAAAATGGGTTGAGGAAAAGAAAGATAAGGTTACTGGTAAAATAAAAACCTATACCGATGGTACTCCAAAAAAAAGGATCATAAGACCAAGCTACTCACGCTTAAAACAGATTCAAAAATCAATAAAAATTAATATCCTATCCAAAATTGAATTACCTGAAAATATACAAGGAGGTGTAAAGAAAAAGAGCAATATCACCAATGCTAAAACACATCAGGGCAATAAGTATCAATTTGCAACTGACCTGCAGGTTTTTTTTCCAAGTGTAACATATAAACAGATTTTTAAACTCTTTTTGAATTTAGGTTATTCCAATCATATTGCTCACTGGCTGACTAAATTAACATCTATAGAATTTGAACTGCCGCAGGGTACGCCCACAAGTACAGCAATAGCTAATCTTGTTTTTATAGAAACGGACAAAAAATTAATTGCTTTATGTAATGCAAACCAAATAACATATACAAGGTTTGTAGATGATCTTACTTTTTCTGCTTCCAAAGATTTCCGATCATTAATAAATGAGATATTGAGTATTGTAAGAAGCAGTGGCTTTAAAATTAGTTACCGGAAAACGAAATATGAAGGAGATCAGACGCTAACAGGAATAAAGGTGTTTAACAACTATATTGATGCTCCGAATAAAATTAAAGAAAAGGCAAAAGCTGAACTAAGCGACGCAAGTTTGCTGCACAGACCTTACAATGCTTATCTGAGCAACATTAGAATGACAAACAAAAATCTAAAGGCAGGCACTTTGGCAACAAGGAAATAGGCTGACAAATATGACTTATGCATTCTGGCTACTTATAGTAAGTGATAATAGTTGACAAGTCAGTTCTTTCATTACCGGCAAAGTGTTTAAAATGGATGATATAATATGGGATACTTTGCGAACAATTACCACTTGATTTCCTATCCAATTGCAGAAGAAGATAGACCTGGTTTTGGGCTAAGGCATGTTCAGATAGGAGCTATTCACAGTATAGCCAGTCATTTTACGATCAGTAAGAAGCCTGGAATTGTAGTAATGCCAACTGGTACTGGGAAAACTGCTGTTTTGATGATGTGCCCTTTTGTTCTTAAAGCAAACAGGGTTCTTGTAATTACTCCAAGCAAATTAGTTAGAGATCAAATAACAAAGGGCTTTGCCACTTTACAGCCGTTAAGGAATCTGGGTGTTCTCAATCTGTCCAGAAATGAAATACGAGTGAAAGAACAGAAAAAGGAAGTTGTAAATATGCAAATGTGGGCGGAACTAAGCAATTACCATGTTATTGTGAGTACTCCTAATTGTATAAGCCCCGGTATAGAAGGAATACAAGCTTCTGCTGAAGATTTTTTTGATTTAATTTTAATTGATGAAGCTCATCATACTCCAGCAAAATCATGGGTAGATATTCTTAATCACTATAGTGAAGCAAAAAAAATTCTATTTACTGCAACCCCTTTTCGCAGAGATAAAAAAGAAATTCCGGGTAAGATCATTTATAATTATCCTATTTCTCAAGCCTATGAAGAAGGCATATTTGGAAAAACAGAATTTATACCTGTAGCGGCAGAACCAGGAAATGATATAGCAATAGCTCAAGAATGTGAACGGGTTTTCAAATCTGAGCCAGCAGATATCGTTCATTATGTAATGGTAAGAACTGATTCTATTAAAAGAGCAAAAGAACTTGCTGAAGTTTACAGAAATAATACACTCCTTCGCCTGCAGCTAATTCATAGCAAGTTAGGAACCAGTGCTGTTGAGAAGGTGCTTAATAATCTGAGAAATGGAAATCTTGATGGTATAATATGTGTTGATATGCTTGGAGAAGGATTTGACTTTCCTAATCTAAAGATTGCGGCAATACATTCACCACACAAATCTTTAGCTGCAACACTTCAATTTATTGGACGATTTACAAGAACAAATGCTCAAAATGTAACCCATGCTAAATTCATTGCAATACCAGCAGAAATAGAGATTGAAAAACACTATTTATATAGAACCAATTCAATTTGGAGAGAACTGATAATTGAAATGTCTGAAAATAGGATTGATGAAGAAGTTTCATCTAGAGAGATGATTGATGGATTTCAGGTAAATGAGGATGACACAACTGAAGAATTCGAGGAACTTTCTCTGAGTAGTATTGAGCCGTCCTTTCATTCTAAAATATATGCAATAAACAGAGGCGAATATCAGTGTGATATAGCGATTGACTTAACGGCTTTTGGATTAGAAATTGTTCACCGTGAGGAGAACCATGAAGAAAATATTTCTGTTTTAGTATTACAAGATATTAACTTCCCTAAGTGGTCAAAAAGCAATACACTTGTGAATGTATTCAATCATCTTGTTATTGTTTATTTCGACAATAATTCTTCGTTGCTATTTATTAATTCAACAATTAAAAAAAGTGTTGAGTTTTATGAGTTCATTCTTCATTCGTATTGTACAAATGCAGAAGGGGTTCTTCTTTCTGACCGAGAATTAAATAGTGTATTGGCGAATATTGATGAAGCTGAATTTTTTAATATCGGAATGAGAAATCGTAGTCACTATGGCACGAATGAGAGTTATAGAATCGTCACGGGGCCAACTGCACATTTATCAATTGATCGACGCAATGCAGATAACTTTCATAGGGGGCATCTATTTGGAAAGGGTGTTGAAGATGGCTCAAACGTTACGATTGGGTTAAGCAGTTCCTCGAAAGTTTGGAGTCAACGTAATGGGAACTTACACCTTTTCATAATTTGGGCTAAAGCAATAGCTCATAAAATAAATGAACGCCTGGATGGGCGTACCAATACGCCAATTGATGATTTACCTACTTCAGTGGCATTGAATGTTCTTCCTGACAAGGAAGTCGTGGCGGTGAACTGGCATGAATCGGCGTTTAGAAATTTTATCAAGGTGGCTTACACCAATGGTGCAGAATTTATATCTATGGAACTCATAGATATTCAATTAACCTTTAATCACAATGATTCGGATAACGAACATTACAGGATGAACTTGAGCTGCGAATACTTTTCTTTACCATTATTTTTTTCTTATAACTACGACAAGCATTTTACCTCAGAAAATGAGGCACTCTCTAATCAAATTATTGTTTACAGAACGGAGACTGATAAAGGAATAGGAATAATGGATTATTTAAACTCTTATCCACTCGTGTTTTATTATTCCGATTTTTCTTTGGTGTACAATGGTAATCATTATCTTGATGCACCAAGAGACAGGCAATTATTCCCGGAAGAATACCTTGATGATTCTACTATGTGGGCCGAAAATAATATAGATATTGAAAATGAATGTACAGGAGATACTTCAATACATCATTTTTTAAGAGGACAGCTAGCGGGGAAACACTTGCCCTTTTCTTATTATGATCATGGTTCTGGCGAGGTTGCTGACTTTATTACCGCTGAAATGGACACGAATGAAATTCTTATAAAACTGTATCACTGTAAAGGCTCGTCTGCCAAAAATCCAGGTAACAGGGTTGAAGATATTTATGAAGTGTTGGGGCAGGGAATCAAATCGCTGAATTATACGAATTATGCAAGGCTTATTCAAAAGTTAGAACGGCGGCAACATGGCAAAAATCTTAGCGGAGCATGTAGTGACAATGTAGCGTTTCTGAAGGATTTTATCGCTAATAACCGGGGCATAAAAATCGGGTTCCAGATTGTACTTATACAACCTGGTATTACAAAAAGAGGCATAGAGGATAGAATATCACATTTATTATCTGCAGCAAATAGCACTATTAGGAATACCAATAATTGCAGGAATCTGCTTGTTATAACATCCAAGTAACAAGAGACGCATAATTTTATATTTGAAATAATAAACTCTTAAGCTTTATACGAATCTTCAAAAATATTCCAGTCAAATATCCTGTAACCCTGTTTCCTTTCCGTGTCAGCAATTTGATGCCCACCTTCCAACCGTCTTAATTGGCCGAAAGCTGCATTCTGGGATTTGCAAAACCCAAAACCTGGCTGTGACCTTGCCGGTCGTTTTTTGCTTCTTTTTGGGGAGAAATATTTATATCGCGTATCTTAAATTATTCTTCCACTCTTCTACTTCAACAATCGCTCATCAAACGTAAAACGCTCGGTGGAATGCACTTTTATTCGCGCAAAATCGGGATGTTGAGGGTTGATCAAATAATTGTATTCTTCCATAATGATTGCCGATGGCACTTGCAATACAGCAGTTTCATTTCCTTTTAACCAAGCATCTCCTATAGATTGGCAGGATGTATAATTGATATATTCCTGCCAGTTGGCCGGAAGCGTTCTTTTATCTATCTTTTTTATTTTCAGGTTGTCCGGTATTTCTATCAGCGTAACCCGGAAAAGATCATCTGCCCCGATGCTGCGCCGGTGAACCATGTTTTCCAAACATGCCAGCGCTCTTGTACTCGCTGAATAGAGCATAAAGTAACCATTGCTGTTCCAGCGGGCGGTGCGACCCGATGCTGTAAGATGGCCTGCCCATTTTGCCAGGGTGATGCGATAAGCGATCATGCCAGCGCTCCGTATTCAATCCTTAGTAATTCTTCCATAACCAGGTTGATCCCTCCTTGAGTATATAGCAGGTCAAAGGGAATAATTCCTCCCAGTCCCGAAGCAGGTTGTTTCAGCCATTGATTAAAGGCTTCTGAATTGCCAAAGATTTCCTGCCCTTTTTTATAAAGCGCCATTAGTTGCAAAAGCTGTTCACTTTCTATGCGGCCCAGCTTATGTTGCCGCAGCCGGTAATTGTCAATCGTTTTGGGCGTAGCATCAATGAATGCAGCCAACTGGTTTTTATTCAGGGCAGAAATCCGGATAATCTCATCAAAAACAGATATTGCCAATCCTTCAGCGGCTTTCATTACCATTGCTATGGGGTTAGATAACTCTTTTTCATACTGGTTAAAAAGGGAAGCCTTAGTATTTGCTGTTGCGCTCATGATAGAATTATTTCCTAACAAATGTATGGAATAATTACGTTTAATAAAACGTAAAATTTCTTTTCCTGAAAAGGGTTCACTAATTAGCCTATCAAATTTGTTTACAGACTGTTTTTGCTACTTCAACTTTCCAACTCTCTACCAACTGGATATTATTATCATATTCAACCTATGACCAAACAAAAAAGGCTGTCCAAGACAACCTTTTCAAAATACAGTTACTTACATTTCACCTTTTATCAAGTAATTCTTTTGGGAAGCCATGCTTATTTAAAAAGGCTTCAGAAGTTTTTCCTTTTTTAATAACAAAAGGATCATGGCTGTAGTCTTTTACCTTTTCGCTTATAATGCCTTTTGAATATTTTTTAGTTATTGTTTTTTTTGACGCTGTTTCCATATTCACCTCCTTAATTGGTGTAAATTTATTAATTTATTTAAGCGAAACCAAAAAGGCTTCGTAATTGTAACCTTTCCTAAACC
>JAEWJV010000182.1 GCA_023386395.1 Bacteroidota bacterium | reverse complement strand
CTCGTAATTTCAACTGAAAAGTTTTTATCGATATTAAAAGTTAGCGGCTGATCTGAAATGTTTTTTAAAGAATCCATCAGAATACGCGCAGGTATGCAGATTTTACCATCGGTTTTGCTTTCCACATCCATTTGAACACCCATCACTGTTTCAAGGTCGGTAGCAACAACGGTAAGTTTTTTGTCTTCAATTTCAAACAAAAAATCTTCCAGGATAGGCAATACCGTATTGGCATTTATCACACCGTTTATCTGCTGCAGATGTTTTAGCAATGCTGAAGAAGAAACAATGAATTTCATTCGTATATCTTTTATTTTTTGCGGCAATATATAGAGAAAGTTTTATTCGCCGTATAGGCAAACCTAAATCAATTTGTTTACATGCCCGCAGGCAGATATATGCATAAAAGCCTGCTGACTTAAAATGTGAATTGTTTGTGCTTAAAATTGCAATAGATAAGAATGAAACCGGCAGAAAATTTCTGCAACGCTTTTAAGCGGTTTATATTCACAATGTTTTTTACAGGTTCTCTTTAATTATCTCCGATATGAAAAAATTTCTGCCGCTTTTGTTGCTGTTGCCTTTTGCATCTTATGCGCAGCTAACCGTTGAACAAATAATGCGTGATCCAAAATGGATTGGCACTTCGCCATCGCAGATATTCTGGAATTACGATGGTAAGTCCATTCACTTTAACTGGAACCCGGAAAATAATACCAGCGACTCTGCTTACAGCTACCAATTGGCAAGCGGCACCACAGGTAAAGAAAGTTATGTTACGGCAAAGCTTGCAGAAGATATTAATAACGGAAGATATAATGCAGGCAGAACAAAAATTGTTTTTATACATAATGACGATGTTTACCTGCTTGCAACAGCTACCCAAAATATTGTACGCGTTACACAAACAGCCGGCGAAGAAGCAGACCCGATATTCCTGAAAGACGATAACAAAATTGTTTACCGGCTGGATGATGACCTGTATGAATGGAACGGTTTAACCGGCAATACAAAACAGCTAACACATTTTGAAACGGGCGCTGCACCTGCTGAAGACAAACAGCTTTCCAAACAGCAGGAATGGCTGAACAATGAAGCGTTGCGTACTTCTGCCGTAATAAAAAACAGGCAGGATAAAAAAGATGCCCGCAAACAGTTTCTTGACAGCAATAAAGAAGAAAAACCGCTGCGCACGATTTATACGGGCAATAAAAATGTGCAGCAATTAACAGTAAGCAGCAGCGGAAGGTTTATTGCCTATACTTTATTTGAAAGAAATCCCGATGCAAAACGGGCAGTGGTTCCTAACTATGTTACCAATGATGGATACACTACTGAAATACCGGCTGGCACTAAAGTTGGCAGGCCTGCAGGCGCTTTTTCCTTTTTTGTTTTTGATGCATTAAAAGATACGGTTATAAAAATTTCAACCGACTCTATTCCTTTCATTCATTATACGCCGGATTATGTAAAGGATTATCCAGGTGAAGCAAAAGATTCCACCGGTAATAAAAGAAAGCTGCGCATTGAAAGTGTTTTATGGAATGATGAAGGCAGCTTGTGTGTGGTTGATATTTTTTCGCTTGATCAGAAAGACCGCTGGATAATGCAGCTGGATGCTGCCACAGGCAAGCTTTCTTTAATAGACCACCAGCGCGATACTGCCTGGATTGCAGGCCCCGGCATTGCCTGGCTGGAACCTGCCAACATTGGCTGGATAAACAATAACAGCTTTTATTTTCAAAGTGAAGCAACGGGCTATTCGCATTTATATACGTATAATTTCAACACACATCAAAAGAATGCGGTTACCAGCGGCAACTATGAAATTCAGAAAGCAATTTTAAGCGCTGATAAGAAGTCTTTTTATATAATAATCAACGAAGAACATCCCGGCAAGCAAAATATTTACAGGATAAATATTGATGGCGGCAATAAAACAAAACTTACTTCGCTCACCGGCGGCTACGAAATGTATTTATCGCCCGATAACAAATACATGGCTTACCGTTATTCCTATCAAACCAAACCCTGGGAATTGTTTGTGCAGGAAGTAAAGCCGGGTGCAAAACCACAACAGGTAACAGACAAGGCTATGAGCGATTCCTTTAAACTATACCCGTGGCGCGATACAAAGATTTTTACTTTCAAGGCGAGGGATGGAGCCAATGTTTATGCACGTATTTATGAACCAAAACCCGGAACAAAAAATAATGCAGCCGTGATCTTTGTGCATGGTGCAGGCTACCTGCAAAACGTGGATTATTGGTGGAGCTATTATTTCCGGGAAATGATGTTCAACAATTTACTGGCTGATAAAGGTTACACGGTTTTGGATGTTGATTACCGCGCCAGTGCCGGTTATGGCCGCGACTGGCGCACCGGTATTTATCGTTATATGGGCGGAAAAGACCTGGACGATGAAGTGGATGCAGCCCGTTATCTTGTTCAGAATTTTGGGATTGATTCCACACGCATTGGCATGTATGGCGGCAGCTATGGCGGTTTTATGACGCTGATGGCTATGTTCACACAGCCCGATGTATTTAAAGCAGGCGCTGCTTTGCGGCCTGTAACAGACTGGGCGCATTACAACCATGAATATACGGCCGCTATCCTGAACGAACCTTTTACCGACAGCATTGCGTATACACGTTCTTCGCCCATTAATTTCGCCAACGGTTTAAAAAACTATTTACTTATTTGCCATGGTATGGTTGATGTGAATGTGAATTTCCAGGATGCCGTGCGCTTAACACAACGGTTGATTGAACTGGGAAAAGATAACTGGCAGATAGCGCCTTACCCGGTAGAAGATCATGGCTTTGTAGAGCCGAGCAGTTGGACGGATGAATACAAACGCATCCTTAAATTATTCGATGACACGCTTTTGGCAAAATAATCTTCTAACCATTCTAAAAAAATACACCAGCCTTAAATAAAGCTGGTGTATTGGGCTAAAGTATTTATTTGCAACAATTATGGGAAAATACCTAATTCGGCATAGCTTGTTCCTACTTTATCAATAGCAACAACGTAGGCTGCAGTGCGCATGTCAGGAATTTTATCGTTTGCATGCCAGCATGCCATAATTTCCCGCGTAGCTTCAATCATGGTTTGTTCAAGGCCGCTGTAAACAAGATCAACCTCATCCGGGCCATGTTCAATCAACAGTTTTTCACGGCTGTCAACAGTTTTGCCGGTGAGTTCTTCCAACTGGCTGATGATATGTTTATTCAGGTTTTCGGTAAACCTCTTTTCCATTCTTCCATACCGTACATGACTTAAATTTTTCAGCCATTCAAAATAAGAAACCGTTACACCGCCGGCATTCAGGTACATATCCGGAATAACGAGCACGCCTTTTTTTGACAGTATTTCATC